>WLHL01000013.1 GCA_009702755.1 Actinomycetota bacterium | reverse complement strand
GTAACCGTGTGTGCGTCGATATCGGCATAAATAATGGTGGCGTCTGACGCTGCATTTGCGATGACTGTGCCGAGTGGGTCGATGATCCGACTGTCTCCGACGTAGTGAAGTCCACCACCATCACCGACGCGATTACATCCGACGACATAGGCCTGATTCTCGATGGCTCGAGATGTCAGAAGAGATATCCAATGCTCTCTGCGTGATTCAGGCCAGTTGGCTGGGATGACGAATGCGTCGGTGTTCTCTGCCAGTGACCAAAATTCGTTTGCAAATCTCAAGTCGTAACAGACGAACAAAGAAATTCGAATGTCGTTGACCGCAATTGTGACGAAGGAGTCGCCCGCACGGAAGTATTTGTCTTCACCGCCGTAGGTAAACGGATGGATCTTTGAGTAGCGATCAAAGGTTCCATTGGGGTGAGCAACAACCAGCGAGTTGAACGGGCGAGGATCGTCGACTTGAATCTCGGGGCAACTTCCACAGATCGTGACGTTGTGCTCCTGCGCCATGCGAGACAAAAATTGTGAGGATGGGCCGCCCAATGGTTCGCCAATATCGTCACGATCTACAACGAAACCAGTGGAGAACATCTCTGACAGCACGATGAATTGCGCGTTGTTGTCTGCTGCCTTCGAAATGAGTGGAGCAAGTGCGGCAAAATTGGCATCACGGTCTGCCCAAGCAATGTCGTGTTGGATGACTGCGATTTTCATGCCCAGCTCCTGAGTTTCTCTGCGGCCGCTTGCATAGTGGACGTTTGTTTGCAAAAGGCGAAGCGAACCAGATGCCTGCCTTCGTCTGCGTGACGTTGGTCGTAGAGAACTGAACCAGGTATTGCCACAACTCCACAAGCTTCCGGCAGCGCTCTGCAAAAGTCCATGGCGTCACCGTGAGGCCAACGATCTCGAATATCAGCAGTAATGAAGTACGTACCTTCGGGGCGAATCGGGTTGAGGTTCGCTGTTTGTAAAGCTGCCATCAAGATGTCTCGCTTCGACTGCAAGTCTTTTGCAAGTTGTTGAAAATACGAATCCGGAAGCCGCAAGCCTGCTGCAATTGCGGATTGGAAAGGAGTGCCGCCTGCAAATGTGAATAACTGTTTCGCCATACGGGTTGCGTGGAGGAGATGGCGAGGGGCACACGCCCAACCAATCTTCCACCCGGTGGTATTGAAAGTCTTGCCTGCAGATGAAATGGTGATCGTGCGCTCTCGCATTCCAGGCAGTGATGCAATCGGAACATGTTGAGCATCGTCGAAGAGGAGATGCTCATAGACCTCGTCGGAGACAACGATGAGGTCATGTTCCTGTGCGATGTCGGCAACCATCTGTAGTTCATCTCTGTTGAAAACCATTCCCGTGGGATTATGTGGCGAGTTCAAGAGAATCACTCGAGTGCGACCGGTGATGGCACGGCGTAATTCGTCAGCATCAAATCCATAGCGCCCTGTCGACTGCGGGCGAAGTGTGACAGGGGAGAGAACAGCATCAGCAAGCGCAACGCAGCCTGCGTAGGTGTCGAAGAGTGGTTCAAAAACAATGACCTCATCTCCGGCATTCAAGATGCCAAGCAATGCACCCGCCAGTGCCTCGGTCGCACCCATGGTGGCGAGCACCTCTGACTCTGGGTCATAAGAGAGACCCCAGAAGCGCCTCTGGTGCTCACTGATGGCACTGCGCAAGTCAGGTTGGCCGATTCCAGGGGGATACTGATTGTTGCCACGAGCAATCTCGGCTTGAGCAGCAGAAAGAACTTCGTCTGGGCCGTTGTAGTCAGGAAATCCTTGTCCAAGATTGATTGAGCCAGTCTGAACCGCGAGAGCAGTCATTTCTGCAAAGACAGACGCGCCGAAACCAGCGAGTCGTGTTGTCAATGGCTGTTGTGGGCTCACCACAACAGCGTATTACTCAACGAGGAAGCCTCAGGCTGTCCAGCCCGAGAAGGCGTCAATCATTGCCTTCACGTCGCCCAGTGGATACAGAATCGGGCATGTTGCACCGTCTTTCATGTACTCACGGACTTTGGCACGAGCGTCGTCAGGAGTACCTGATGCAGTCAACATCTGAACAATCTCATCGGGTACCAGTTTGGATGCCGCGACCACTTGCTCATGGGTGGCTGGCCACGTGAGCACTTCCCCCACTTTGTCAAGGAGAGACTGAGGAACGCCAGACGCCTTCATGATGTGTGGCTGCTGACCGAGATACTGCGTCACCATGAGACGTGCCATGTCGAAAGCTGTTTGACGATCTTCGTGCACGCTGCACACAACAAGCTGTGGGCGATCGATGTCTTCCCACTTGCGACCAGCTTTGTCTGCACCTTTCGCGAGTGCTTCGATGGCGGTCTTGTTGTAGTCAGGAGACACGAGGTAGTTGAGTACAACTCCGTCTGCGATCTCGCCAGCAAGTTCCATCATCTGCATGCCTGTTGCGCCGAGATAGATGGGTACTTCTTTCGGACGACGCTCTTGGTACACGTAGTCGAGTTCCACGCCATCAAGATGAACAAACTCGCCATTCATAGTGACGGTCTCATTGGCAAGAAGTCCACGAACAGCGGTGATGATTTCTCTCATTGCACGAAGTGGCTTTGCGCGTGAGACGCCAACCTTTGCTGCAAGCGGATCCCACCATGCACCAATGCCGAGAATGACACGACCCGGAGCCAAGTCATCGAGCGTGGAGAACGTTGCAGCTAGACGAGCTGGGTTACGTGTCCAACAGTCAACAACGCCAGAACCAATCTTGATGGTGTCGGTAACGGCTGCGAATGCAGACATGGGAACAATTGCATCGCGGACCAAGCGGCTGTCTGCTTGCCACACGGCTTCAAAGCCTTTTTCTTCTGCGTACTTTGTGTAGTCCATTCCTTCTTTGATGGGGTGTGCATCTTGAAGGTAGATCGCTGCTGGGCTCGTCATAATTTCTCCTGGTCTCGTGTCATTCTTAATCGTTTGAACTGTCGTTCTTTGGTTTCATTGGCAAGCGTGTTCGCCACACACCGTCTGCATTGTGCAACGCAGCTGCGACGGCGGGTGCTGTCGGTACAAGACCAATTTCACCCACACCCTTAATGCCGTATGGGCTCTTTGGCTGCGGGCATTCCACCAATGTGACTTCAATAGGTGGCACATCTTTGGCGCGCAAGATTCCCAATGAGCGCAATGTCATGTTGGTGGGGAATCCTGTTTCATCACTCGGGAAGTCCTCGGTCAATGCGTATCCAAGACCCATGTGCACTGCGCCTTCAATCTGGCCTTCACACAGTGTTGGGTTCACAGCGCGACCAACGTCATGCACTGCAACAACCTTTTCAATCTCTTGAGTGTCCGGATTCATCACAACGAGTTGTGCTGCGTATCCAAATGCTGAATGAATAGTTGGGTTCTCCACGCCTGGTTCACCAAGATGTTGCGTCCAGTCGACGACGTACTCGCCGATGTAATCAACGCCGATCTTGCGGCCATCTTTGTCTGCTTCCGCGCACGCGTTCCTCACACTTGCAGCCGCCATGAGGGTTCCACGACTGCCGGTGGTTTGTCCGAAACCAAGTTGACGAGTGGTGTCAACAATGACGCGGATGCTTGCGGCATCAATACCGAGTTCTTCCACAGCAACTTGCAATGCAACAGTGTGAACGCCTTGACCCATCTCTGTCCATCCGTGACGAACTTCGACGAGGCCGTCAGCACGGAAGTGAACTGCTGCACGAGCAATCTCGCGGAATCCATTTCCGAGTCCTGAGTTTTTAAGACCGAGACCAAGCCCCACAGCTTTTCCTGCAGCAACCGCTGTGTCGTACTCGTCTTTGATTGTGTCGAGACATGTCTCGGCTCCGAGACAACCATCGTCCATGATTTGGCCAGGACCCCATACTTCACCCGGATGAATCACGTTGCGCTTACGAATCTCCCAGCCCGAGATTCCTGCCATCTCAGCAAGGCGATCAAGACACCCTTCCATTGCGAACTGAGCTTGGTTTGCGCCGAATCCTCTGAATGCACCACACACAGGGTTGTTAGTGCGAACAGCAACAGACGAAACATCAACCGATGGTGTGTGATACGGGCCCGTGGCATGTCCTGCTGCACGTTCAAGCACCTTCATACCTACTGACGCATAGGAGCCAGAGTCACCGATCATACGAGCGCGCACTGCGGTGAGCTTGCCATTGGCATCGCAGCCAACGGTGTATTCCATTTCAATCGGGTGACGCTTCGCATGCATTAACAGGCTCTCTTCGCGAGACAACGTGCATTTCACAGGTTGTTGCAATAGCCATGCTGCTAGAGCAGTTTGACCCTGATTCGACATGTCTTCTTTGCCGCCAAAGGCTCCGCCATTAGAGACGAGTTCAACGGTGACTTTTTCTGTGGGTATCCCGAGAAGCGAACAAATCTGATCACGGTCATCCCAGACACCTTGACCGCCGGAGTACACGTGCATTGTTCCGTCTTTGGAATTTGGAACGGCAAGAGTTGACTCTGGCTCGAGGAAGGCGTGTTCAATACGTTGCGTATTGAATGTCTCTGTCACGACGAAAGCACTTGATGCCAATTGTGCATCAACATCTCCTCGTGAATACTCGCTTCGAGAGAGGACATTGCTGTCTGTGCCCCATACAGCAATGTCTGGATCCGTGATGGCCGCACGGGCATCCACAATGGGTCGAAGCGGGGCGTACTGCACCTCAATGAGTTCAGAGGCAGCACGTGCTTCTCGACGTGAGTTGGCAACAACCACTGCGAGAACGTCTCCGGCATATGACGTGCGTTCACCGACTCCGACAAACACTGGCCAGTCTTTATAGATGATTCCGACTTTGTTGTCACCGGGAACATCGGCGCGAGTAAACACAGCAACAACACCTGGAGCATTTTGTGCGGCAGTTGTATCGATTGCGGTGATGTCTGCGCGAACATGCTTGGTCAGGTGAAGAGCAGCGTGCAACATGCCAGGAACGCGAATGTCATCGACATAACCACGATCACCGAGAGCGAGTTCATTTGCTTCGTACTTTGTGCCTCGTGACCCGACTCCACCAGGCAGTGAGATGTCGACAGGGGATCCCTTGGCAACGGCTTCAATGGCGTCAAGAACTTTGACGTAGCCAGTACAGCGACAGAGGTGTGCACCCAAGTGACGGGCCATGTCTTCGCGCTTTAAGTCCGCGCCCTTCTTGTCCACTTGCGACTTTGCACGCATGACAATGCCAGGGATACAGAAACCACATTGCAAGCCGCCACATGCTGCGAATGCATCTGAATAGCGAGTGCGCTCTGCTTCATCGACGCCTTCAAGTGTGGTGATGACTTTGCCTTCAGCCTTGGTGACGGGGTACTGGCAACTGACTTGTGCTTTGCCGTCGATCATGATGGTGCAACAGCCGCACTGGCCCGAAGGAGAACAGCCATCCTTGGGGGACGTGATGTCCAGTTCATCGCGCAGGGCGGCGAGGAGGTGGGGGTGTTCGACAGAGACAGAAACGTCTCGTCCGTTGACCTTGAAGGAGACGCGGGTTCCAGATGGGGCAATGTCAGTCACCCCCGAAGTTTACAAAATGTAAAAGGGAAGTGGCTGTCCTATATGGCATCCCTGTCGTTGGTGCCCAAAGGAATAGGGTTCGGGGATGGAGAGATCTTGGATTCGCCGCCCCGTCATGGTTCTGGGTGTGGTGTCAATGGCAGTTCTCCTTCTTGCTCTGCTGCCGTTGTGGCTCCCCGTGCTGCTTCTTGTCGACGCTGGACGTATGAATTGGCGTTTCCCACTCGTGCGATTCACAGCATTTGGACTCATGTGGGCGTGGCTTGAGACCCTTGGCATTGTTGCTGCCGCGTTCTTGTGGGCCGTCGGGCAATCACGAAACCAGAACGCCAACTTTGTTCTGCAGAAGCTGTGGACCCGAGGCGTCGTGGGAGCGCTTGGTCTGACGGTTGGTCTGCACATCGAAGTAGAAGGTGCTGACTCGTTGGGAGACGGACCGTTCATTGCACTGTGTCGTCACGCCAGTTTGGCTGATTCCGTGATGAGTGCCTGGGTATTCATGACTGCGTCGGGGCTTCGCCCTCGTTATGTGCTGAAGAAGGAACTCAAGCTCGACCCATGTCTCGATGTTGTCGGTCATCGTCTGCCGAACTATTTCCTTGACAGATCTTCTTCGAATCTTGCTGCCGAACTACAAGGAATTGAGCAGATGGCGCAAGGACTCAGCGCTCAGGAGATTGCAGTTATTTTCCCGGAAGGTACTCGCGCGAACGATGTCAAGCGTGCTCGAATTTTGGAACGTCTTCGTGAGCGTGCGCCGGAGCGCGCAGTGAAATTGGAAAAACTGAAATACCTCATGGCGCCGAAGACCGCTGGCGTGACGGCTTTACTGGCGGCAGTTCCAAATGCCAAAGTTGTGACGATGTGGCATGCGGGTTTCGATGGCATGGATTCCTTTCGCGGAATCGTTCAGCACCTCGCGAAGAGTGCAGTACGGGTGCATGTGAAGGTGACAGAACACCAGCGTGCGACTGTGGCAACGGGCGAAGCATTCGTTGCGTGGCTCGATGAGCAGTGGTGCGCGATGGACCATGCTGTCGGAGTAAGAATCTCAGAACAATCACTGTAAATAGGAGTGAACAATGGGTAATGCAATGTTGATTGCAGCGATCACAATCGCTGTTGTAATGGTGACCACATGGATCATCAGTCTTGTCATAAAGAATGCGTCAATCGTTGACATCGTGTGGGGCGCTGGCTTTGCCATCACGTCTTGGGTCCTTGCAATCACGGTTGAAGGAAACTCTGGTCGTCAGATACTTCTTGCTGTGATGGTTGGCCTGTGGGGAATGCGTCTTGCGTTGTATCTCGGGAAGAGAAACATTGGGCACGGTGAAGACTGGCGTTACAAGGCGATGCGCAAGAAGAAGGGCAAGAATTTCGGCATCATCAGCCTTGTCACTGTTTTTGGTTTGCAGGGCGCATTGATGTGGACAGTGTCGTTGCCTGTCATTTTGGGCAACGCAGATGATTCACCGGGCGTCGGCCCCATTGCTGTCATGGGCATCATGTTGTGGGCTGTCGGTTTGATGTTCGAAGCAGTAGGCGACTTTCAACTTGCACGTTTCAAAAAAGACCCTGCAAACGCAACAAAAGTGATGGATAAGGGATTGTGGAGCCTGACACGTCATCCCAACTATTTCGGAGACGCATTGTTGTGGTGGGGTATTGCCATCGTTGGTGCTGAGACAGGCTCCGGTGTGTTCGGCTTCATCGGTCCAGTCGTGATGACATTCTTCTTATTGAAGATTTCGGGTGTTCCTATGCTGGAACGATCACTGAGTCGTCGTCGTGAGGGCTATGCCGATTACGTCTCACGAACAAGTGGCTTCATTCCGCGTCCACCAAAAAAGATCTAACGAGGAAGCTTTATCGGGAGAGTGCGTTGGTGATGTCAATCACCAAATCATCAGCATCTTCAAGGCCGATAGAAAAACGCAAGAGCCCTGCTGTCACACCAACTGCATCGAGGGCTTCTTTCGATAGGCCCGCATGTGTGCTTGTTGCTGGATGACAGACGAGAGTCTCGGGACCACCGAAGGAAGTTGCGATGTGCGCTAGTTCAAGTTTTTGAACAAACGCATTGCACTCGGCGAACCCGCCATCAAGTTCCACTGCAACGATGGAACCGCCGTGACGCATCTGGGCTCGTGCCAGATCGTGCTGCGGATGTGATTCAAGGAATGGGTGGAACACGTCCTTGACGGACGAGTGTGCCTGAAGCGCATGAGCAATAGTGAGAGCCGACTTACTTTGACGCTCTGTGCGAACTGCGAGTGTGCGAATGCCGCGCAACGCATTCAGTGCGTCATAGGGCGACGCTGATGCACCGTGCATGACGGAGTACGACCATATGTCGTTGAGAAGATCACGCTCTCCAGCGATGACTCCAAGAAGTGCGTCATTGTGGCCGCCGATTCCCTTGGTCGCTGAATGAAGAACAATGTCGACGCCGAAGTCGAGGGGACGTTGTCCGGTGGGGGTTGCCATCGTTGAGTCGACAACTGTGAAGGGCCCCTTGATTGCGCCTAGTTCTGCCAAGTTGGTGATGGTGAGACGAGGATTCGATGGTGTCTCGGCAAGAACGAGCATGGTGCGACCCGGGATGACTGCCGCTGCGAAAGACCCAGGGACAGCGGGATCAACAAAAGTGGTCTCGATGCCGAAGCGGGCACATGGACCCTGCAAAAACGAGAGCGTCGCACCATAAATATTGTTCTGGGCAACGATGTGTGAACCCTGGCCACAGAGCGCAAGAACAAGGGATGCCAGGGCGCCCATGCCCGAGCCAAATGCAAGTGCCGACTCGGCTCCTTCCAATTCGGCAACTGCTTGCTCAAGTTGCGACACGGTGGGATTAGAGAAGCGGGAATAGAACTCACCGGAGCGAAGGCTGGTTGCGCGCTGTGTGGCATCAGTGAGGCTGGAAGATTCCCAAACAGTAGAAGGCCATAAACCAGGAGCCAGAGATGCAGAAGGCCCACGACCTGCTGTAATCGCTGTTGTATCTGGGTTTTTCGGCATGAAGCGAGGATAACGACTAAATATGACCTCGAGAGGGGTATTTAGGGTCTCAGTCTCTTCGTGGGACTGTGGGGTAGCCTTTCCGCCATGTTCTCTTACTTAGACGCACAAACAGGCAGCATGATTGTCACTGCCATTGCTGGTGGTTTTGCCGGACTCGCCGTTGCCTTCAAGATGGGAATGGCTCGTATCCGTTCCAAGGTCACAGGGAAGCCAATGCCCGCCAATGAGTCGTCAGAAGATGACGAATACGAATCTTCCCACGACTGATCCATGTCAGGAATTTCTCAAGACCCAGGTTCTTTTCGTGACCCCCTGAGCAGGGTTTTTGTCGGTGATGGTCGCGTTGTTCGCGCATTCACACAAGAGGGTGCAAAAGACATCACCGCTGTATGGGGCAAGAAGTCAATTCAAGGCGCACTGCAATCGGGTGAATTGATCGAGTCAAACATTGTGGAACCATCCTCGGTTGGTCTTTCTGCTCCGTGGACCTCAGCGATGACTCACCCCATGTTGCCGTTTATCTCGTACCCATACGAGTGGACATTCAGCATGCTCAAAGATGCAGCTCTCTTGCAGTTGAAGCTCACTCGTGAGACTTTGGCTGATGGCATTGGCTTGAAAGACGCAACTCCGTACAACGTGCAGTTCATTGGATCGCGCCCGCAGTTCATTGATGCCGGTTCATTCGAGAGGCGCCGGAAAGGCGACCCTTGGTACGGATACAAGCAGTTCTGCGAGATGTATCTGTATCCACTCATGATGCAGGCGTACCTCGGTGTGCAGTACCAGCCGTACCTTCGTGGTTCGGTGAACGGTATCTCTCCTGAGACGATGCGTAAGTTGTTGCCAGCCAGCATTCGCCATCCTCGCAAGGGTCGCCTCACTCATGTTGTGTTGCATGCGGCCGCGTCCACACGTTTTGCAGATTCCAATACTGACGTGAAGAAGGCAACTGCCAAGGCAGGCATGAATGCTCAGGTTCTTGATGCAACCATGCGCAAGTTGGAAAAGATTGTTCAGAAGTTGAATCTTGGTGACAAGAAGTCAACATGGTCGAACTACTCCGAGCGTGGTCACTACCTCGAATCAAGCCTTGATGAGAAGCAGAAGTTCGTTCGCGATGCTGTTGCTTCTGCGCCACGCAAGCAAGTGTGGGATATTGGTTGTAACGACGGTGTCTTTAGCCGTATTGCATCTGCTCATTCGGATTACGTCGTTGCAATGGATGCCGACCCATTGGTGGTTGATCGTTTGTACAACACGCTGAAGGCGGAGAAGAATGACAAGATTCTTCCGTTGTATGTCGATCTCACCGACTCCGGTGGCGGTGTTGGCTGGCGCGGTCTTGAACGTCCTGGCGTGTTCCATCGTGGACACCCCGACATCGTGATGGCGCTTGCAGTGATTCACCACATGGCAATCACCTTTAATGTGCCTATTGCATCTCAGCTCGACATGTTCCGTGATCTTTCCCCAGAGCTCATCATTGAGATGCCTCATGCGGATGATCCGATGGTGCGCAAGCTCCTGCAGAACAAGCGCGACGGCATCCATGACGATTTCAATCTCGAGAATTTCGAGCGTTTGCTCTCAGAGCGCTTTGACATCAAGTCAAAGATGCTTCTCGCAGGCGGAACTCGCACCATCTTCCACGCTGTCCGCAAGGGCTAATCGCGTCAGGGGAGTCCTTTCGGAACCCCTGTAGAGTTGAGGTGTTGCAGTGCATGCACTGCTTCTGGCGACGTGGCGGAATGGTTTACGCAGCGGCCTGCAAAGCCGTTTATCCGAGTTCGATTCTCGGCGTCGCCTCCATTTGATAACTGACGCAGTTACTTCTGATACTGCATCGTGACCAGCGTCACTGATACCGTCTGCCCATGCTGACTCGTGTTGAAGCCATTGCAGAACTGACTTCTTCAGGAAGTCCCTTCGAACTTGAGACTGTGAACATTCACGGGAATCCTCTTCGTGTCTTTAAAAATGCTCCCACGTCATTGCGCGATGTGTGGCTCTCGGCTGCGCAGCGAGGTGACGCACCGTACTTTCATTACGACGATGTCACGACCACGTATGGGGGTGCCCATCAACAGGTGACTGCCGTTGCAGCGTGGCTTGCAGAGCGTGGAGTCAAGAAAGGCGATCGTGTCGCCGTTGGTATGCGTAATTATCCCGAGTGGGCAATGGCACATTGGGCGATTCAGTGCATTGGTGCGGTCACCGTCAGCTTGAACGCATGGTGGATTGCCGATGAGTTGAAGTACGCCTTCACAGACTCTGGGGCTACTGCAGCAATTGTCGATGGGGAACGTCTGGAGAGGCTCTCTGACGAATTGCTCTCAGATTGCGGCGTGCACTCTGTGCTGGTGGTTCGTGGAGAGACTCGTGAAGGAACTTTTGCGTGGTCAGACATTGCGAGCAACACGTCAGCGGCACTGCCAGATGTGGTGATCAATGCAGATGATGATGCGACAATTCTGTACACATCGGGCACAACTGGTTTTCCGAAAGGTGCTGCTGGCAGTCACCGCAACTACATCACCAATATCTGGAACGGCCTATTTGCGGTTGCGCTTGCCGGAAAGATGGCAGGTGTCGCGCCATCGCCCTCAAATGCGCCAAAACCCCAGGCAATTGCCTTCACGACATTCCCGTACTTCCACATTGCTGGTCTTTGTGGAATGACTTCTCACACCAACAACGGTGGAGCCATTGTTTCGCAATTCAAGTGGGACCCGGCAGATGCGATGAGACTGATTGAGAAGTACAAAGTTGCCTCATTCGGTGGCGTTCCCACGGTTGTGCGTTCCATGCTTGAACACCCTGAGCGTGACAAGTACGACTTGTCGAGCTTGACAGCAATTTCACAGGGAGGCGCACCCGTTGCGCCGGACTCCGTCGCACGGATTGAAAAGGATTTCGCTGGCAAGGTCGGTGCTGCAAACGGATACGGACTCACCGAAACCACAGCAGCGATTATCGGCAACAGTGGCGCTGCGTACTTCGCCAAGAAGGACAGTGTGGGTCTTCCTTATGTCGGAACCGATATCCGCATTGTTGGGGAAGATGGCCAAGATGTTCCGCCAGGGTCCATTGGTGAAATTTGGGTGTACGGCCCGAACAATGTGCGTGGTTATTGGAACAAGCCAGAGGAGACTGCAAAAGCGTTCACGGATGGCTGGTTCCATACGGGTGATGCCGGACTCATTGACCCTGATGGCTTCATCTATGTGGTGGATCGCATCAAGGACATGGTGCTGCGCGGTGGCGAGAATGTCTATTGCGTGGAAGTGGAGACTGTTCTCTTTGAAGCCGATGCGGTGAAGGATTGTGCCGTCATCGGTATACCGCACGACAAGCTGGGTGAAGAAGTGGCGGCTGTCATTGTTGCCGCTGATGGCCATGGTCCTCAGAGTGCTGAAAATGTTCTTGAACATCTCCGTTCACGTTTGGCAGGTTTCAAGGTGCCCAGCAAGGTGTTTTGGCATCACGAGGACTTGCCTCGGAACGCTGCAGGAAAAGTGTTGAAGAAGGACTTGAGGGACCTGTACTCCTAACCAACTTGATACACGCCAGTCCAATCAATCCCCCAGTTACTGATGGACCTTTGGGTTTGTCCATTGGGTAGTTGGAGAACTCCGACACCAGCAATCTTGTTGGTCGTGAAGAGCGAGTAGTAGAACCGATTGATGGATCCCATCACCGCATTCTTTTGAATGTATGAGGTGGCTTGTCGATAATAGGTAGCCGCATCGCTTGCAGTTGCTTGTGCCTGTCCTGCATAGAGGAAGTCATCAATCTTTGTGTCGTCGTGATGATTGAGTCCGAGAACGGGCCCGAGAGAAGCGCCAAGTAATTGTTTCACCGGATTCATGCTGGATTTTGTGTAGGCATTGGTGACCAAAAACGGAATGTTGAAAGCAGCATCTGTACCTTCCAGAAGTGTGATGGGAATGGCGTCGTATGCGTTGTAGAAGCCACCCTTGTCAAGTTGTGGAGAAGCATTGAAGGCTTTCGCGATGATGACCGCACCTTCTTCAATGACGTACTCAGCCTTGATGTTGCACTTCGACCACGTTGACTTCAGGAATTGGACATTCAATTGCGTTGTTGTGCTCGTGTCTGCGGGAAAGGTGAACTGAAGTGATGTTTCTCCGCTTTCCTTCTTATAGGCATTCACATACTCCTGGGCTTTGTCGCTATTGAACTCAGGGAAGTTCTCGGTCGAGAACATAAGGCTGGTGGGTCCAACTATTGATTCGGCGACCGATGTTTCATCTTTGGTTCGAACTTTGACAAAGTTGCTTCGATCGATACATGAGAGCACAGCTTGCCTTGCTGACAGATATTGAAACGGTGATCCCGGCTTGCCTTGATTCAGCCACAGTGATGGGTAGTACTCATCGGGCGACTTGGTTTCTTTCACTGTTGACCGAGAGCGAAGATCCACAATGGTTGCGGAATCTGTTGCTGCGGAAAAGAATCCCGCATCGAGAGTGTCGCTACGAACTGCCCCTGCTCTTTGTGATGCTTCCTTGATGTTCTGGAACGTGATTGCATCGAGATAGGGCAATTGCTTATTGGTGATGGGATCCTTTCTCCAGTAGGAAGCGTTGCGTGTCACGGTCATTTCGTTTGGATTCCATGACTCAATTTTGAATGGACCGGTGCCAATTGGGCTCTGGCCGCATGTCTTGGCATCTTGAAGTTGGCGTGGTGACCTCATAAAGAAACGCCCTGACGCATACAACGTCGATCGGAAGTCGTACTGAGGACGATCAAGGGTGAATTCAACGACGTAGTCAGAGAGTGCTTGGAAAGAATTGATGTTGGCCGTGAATGCTGTGCCTGTGCCGATTGTGTACGCCGTGGCGGCGAGTCCTTGTGGACCACTCGCTGCGTAGGCGCCGAGTGCGACACGACCAGTAATGGCGTTGAAATTCGCTACGACTGCCGCAGCATCGAATCGTGTCCCGTCGTGGAATGAGATTCCTTTTCGCAGTGTGATTGTCCACGTCTTGAGGTCAGCTGATGAAGTGGCGCCCTGTGCGAGCAAGCCAACCATCTGACCCGTCTCGGATTTTTCAAAGAGTGTCTCGTAGATGGTTCGCGTAGCCATGAGAGCAGAGTTAGCCGGATTATTGCCGACACAGAAACCAGGGAGGCTGTCGAAGATGCCGACATTGATTTCTCCTCCGTACCGTGCGGGCGGGGGAGTTGTCGTCGATGATGCAGTGTCATTTCCGGATGAACACGACATTGCTACGACAGCACTTGCAAGAATTAGTGCAATCGCTCGTCGTTGTTTCTGACCTCGTGAGTATGTCATCGGCTTCTCCTGGCTGTTGAAGAGGTGTTCTCTCAAGGCAACCGTAGGTATCGACTAATGAACTGACTTGACTATTTCATACCTAGATGAATTTGGTTCATTTGTTCAAATGATTCTTCCGTATGTTTCACTGCATGAATCTCATTGATGAAGACAAGGTCAAAAACAAATCCGTTGCTGTTGCAGTCACTCACGATCACGCGCACGTATTTCTATTGAATGATGAGTCAACTGCGCCGATAGCGATTATTCGTCGAGCCGAGCCTGAAAACATTCATGTTGGTAGTGCAGAAGCTCATCACGGACATGCCTCCGAGAACGGAGAGGTGAACTATTTTGCAGATCTTTCAGCTCACATTCAGAATGCATCCAGTGTCTTGCTGCTTGGACACGGAACTGGGAAAGCAAATGCTGCTGAACGCTTCTCTCACTATCTGCGAGATCATCAGAAAGCGATTGCGATAAAAGTGTTAGCGCTAGAGACTGTGAATCTGCCTGCACTCAGTAACGGTGAAATCGTGCATGAGGCTCATCGTAAATGGAGAGAACTCGTATCGCGCACGTAAGCGAAATGACTACGACCATCCGCCAGAGAAAGAGACGAACTGGCCAGTTGCAAATGTGCTCTTGCCGTCGAGGTACGGCATGCAGAAATGAGCAAACTCATCCACTCCACCAAGTCGGTTGAGAGGAACTTGCGACTCAATCTTCTTTCGCGTCTCGGGATCATCGGCCCCTGTTGCTCGGCGAAACTCGGGAAAGTCCATAAAGTTTGTTCCGACGGCGTTGACTTGCACGTTGTTCTTGGCCATCTCCATCGCGGAATTCTTGGCAAGCATGGTGGCAGCTGATCTCATGGAGGAATACAACGGCGCACCGGGCGTGGGTCGTGCGGCGGACGCACTGGTGATGAGGAGAACCTGGCCAGAGCGTTGCGTGACCATGGTGGGCAATGTGGCTTTGAGGAACTCATACGGGGCGACGACGCAGCCGTTGTAGACCTTGTCTAGGTCCTCTCTGCTGGACTTGAGAATGGAACCCGTAACGATGAGTCCTGAGAACATGACAGCCGAGTCAATGCGACCAAAGACGTCAAGGGCGGTCTGCACCAGTTTCTGAGGATTCTCTGGTCGAGTGAGGTCCCGAACTTGGGAAACGCTCGCAACCGTTGCCCCAAGAGCCTCAAGCTCTGCCACTAGGCCATCTGCGGGGTCGCCGACGACGATGTCGTACCCAGAAGCAGCCAGGGCCCTCGCCAGGGGTGGGCCGACATAAAAGCTGCCGTCATTGATGATGGCGACGGGACGAGTGTGCTGGGTCATGAGATTCTCCCTTGAGCGATGGGGAGAACTTAGTGGAAGGCGCCGGGAGGGGGTTGAGTGACCCCTATTCGAGGCATTGAAGTAATTGTCAGATACAAGTGACCTAGGACACAAATATTCATCATTGGCTTGAAATGCACCCTGTTCCTTGGTCTAGGGTGACATCAAGCACACAAGTGTGTGTGCACCATTCATGGGGGTATTTGAATGAAAACACAAGGAAGAGTCATTCGTTCGCGAATGACAAAGCGCCTGGGGGCAGCACTTAGTGTTGCACTCATTGGCTCAACCCTTGCGGCCACAGGTTCGCAAGCGGCGCCAAAGCCTGAAGCAGGAGCGCCGAAATACGGCGGAACTGTCACGATGTTGATTGATGGTTCCATCGCCGGACATTGCTTCGCAAATGCGTTGCCTGGTGGCCCTCTCGGAGCATCTCGCTCGATCTATGAGAGCCTTGTGGAGCGAACCAATAAAGGTAAGTACGTCGGATTTCTTGCTGAGTCGTTCACCTCAAGTGACAACAAGGTCTGGAACATCAAACTCCGCCCAGGAATCACGTATTCAAACGGTGAGGCGTTCAATGCTGCATCTGTGAAGCAGAACATTGACATCGGTCGTGGAGCGGTGACGACATACCTTTCAACCGGTGTGGGTATCAACTCCAATATTCTGCAAGTTGATGTTGTAGATGATTTGAATGTTCGTGTGACGCTTGAGCGTCCTGACAACGACTTCCTTGGCCTGATGTATCGCGCTGGTCGCTACGTCATGCGTGCACCAGCTCAGATTGCTGATCGTGCAACCTGTTCGACCAATCCAATTGGCACAGGTCCATTCAAGCTTCAGTCATTCACGCAAGACGAACAAGTTGTGGTGAAGAACCCAACGTATTGGCGCAAAGATGGCAAGGGTCGTCAGTTGCCATACCTCGACAAGATTGAGTTCATTGTTGTGAAAGAAGCATCACAGCGTGCAGCATCTGTCCGCCGTGGAACTGCTGATGCAGGCTTCTTCGTGCAGGGCGATGCGACATTCACCAATGACTTGGCGAACCGCAAGTCGTTAGTGACTGGCTATAAGTCAACACAGACCGCTTGGGGCCAGTGGATGCCAAACCAGAACAAGGCTGGCTCTCCGTTCAAGTTCTTGAACTGCCGCTTGGCTGCTGCTCATTCCATTGACTGGAAGAGCTACAACAAGGTGCGTCTGAAGGGTAATGGTGACTATTCCGGCTCAGTTGTCGGCAAGTCGCACATCATGTACACCAAGAAGGGTGCTCCGACATACAACTTGGCCAAGGCAAAGGATTATCTTGCGAAGTGCAACACAGATCTTGGTGCGGCTGCTCCAATGAAGATCACGTTGTATGCAGATACCAGTACTCAGTCACAGAACAACACAAAGTTCATTCAGAAGTCGATGGAGAAGGCAGGAATTCTGTTCAATGCTCCTTTCATCGGTGAGTCTGCTCTGTTGGTCTCAAAGATCTACAAGGGCGGCGGAAACGACTTTGATTTCGCCGAAGGTACTCCTGCTGAAGGTGGCTCTCCTGGCTACGTGATTCCGTTCTTCGTGAGTAAGGCATTTATGACTGGAACAGTCAACCCAATCGCCAACACGTCGTACGGCAAGGTGTACAACACTGTTATCGCTTTGGGTAACCACAGCGACACCAAGGTTGACGATCTGATTTATGCCGCTCAGGCAGAGAAGGATCCGAAGCTTGCGAAAACGAAGTGGCAAGCCGCTACTCAGTACATCCAAGAACAGGGTATTGCGATTCCTGCGGTACACGGTGGTTTCCAGGTGTATGTCAACAACAAGGCAAAGCTTCGCGGAATCGGAACTTTGAAGATGCCTGGTGGTCAGATGGCAGATGTCGTCGAAACCAAGGGCTTCGAGTGGACAGGAATCTGGAAGGGCTAAGCCCATCTAGAACAACTTCTACGGAAGGGACGGTGGCCTTCGGGTCACCGTCCCTTTTGCATTCCAGGGCTAGTCAGAGCGATGTGAGCGCCTACGGTATGCATATGAAGGTTGCTCTTACAATTGTCGATCATCTCCGCCGAGCCGAGCAGGTATATGGCGATCGAATTGCCATCATTGATGAGCCAGATCAGCCGGGCGAGTCGTGGGGGTCCATCACCTATAACGAGATGGCCAGACGAGCTCGCGCGCAAGCAGCAGGCCTCGATGCTTTGGGTATCCCACAGGGTGCACGCGTTGCAATGGTGTCGCAGAACTCAGCTCGGCTGCTGACGGCGTTCTTCGGTGTGAGTGGGTATGGGCGCGTCCTTGTGCCCATTAATTTCCGTCTTGTGGCTGAAGAAGTGAAGTACATCATCGAGCATTGCGGGGCTGAGGTGCTGATCATTGACCCGGAACTTGAAGAGGCGTTGTCTGATGTACAGGCCAAACATAAGTTCATCATCGGTGCAGAATCTGATGCGGTCTTGTACAAGTTCGATACGCAGCCCAACGCGTGGGTGCCAGATGAGGACGCCACAGCCACGATTAACTACACCAGTGGCACAACGGCTCGTCCGAAGGGTGTGCAACTCACACACCGCAGTCTGTGGGTGAACTCTGCAGTCTTCGGGTGGCAGATGAATGTCAATGAGAGCGATGTGTATCTGCACACTCTTCCTCAGTTCCACGTCAACGGCTGGGGAATGGTGTATGCCGTGACGTCAATGGGTGGAACTCACGTGATCTTGCGCAAGGTGGACGGAGCGGAGATTCTGTCTCGCATTAATCGTCACGCTGTGACGATGCTGTGCGGCGCACCGGCGGTGGCGAACATGATTTTGGATGCAGCGAGTGAATCCAATGCGTCTACTCGGCGAGGCGAGGTGCGAATGGTCGTCGCAGGCGCTCCGCCACCAACCAAGACAATTGAGCGAATTGAAACCGAACTTGGTTGGGAATTTGTACAGATCTACGGATTAACAGAGACCTCGCCATTGCTCACCATGAACCGCTCTCGTCAAGAATGGAAGTCATTGTCTCCCAGTGAACGTGCGAGCAAGTTGGCTGCTGCCGGCTCACCTGCTCTGGGCGTCGAAGTAGAGATTGACCCATCAGGTGAAGTGCTCGCACGTGGAAACACAGTGATGGGCGGCTACTGGAACCAGCCCGAAGAGACCGGCAAAGCCATTGTTGACGGATGGTTCCGTACGGGTGATGGTGGTTACTTGGGCGAGAACCATTACCTCACGATTGCAGATCGCAAGAAAGACGTCATTGTGTCTGGTGGGGAGAATGTCTCATCTATCGAGGTGGAAGATGCGGTGTTCTCACATCCTGAAGTTGCAGAGGTCGCTGTCATCGGCATCCCCGATGAAAAGTGGGGCGAGAAAGTTTTGGCACTTGTTGTGAAGTCACCGGGTTCGTCACTAACTGAAGCTGACCTCATTGCTCATGTACGCACCAAACTCGCTGCGTACAAGTGCCCCAAGGTTGTGGAGTTCCGAACCGAACTTGCTCGCACGGCCACAGGCAAATTGCAGAAATTCATTCTTCGTGCACCCTATTGGGAAGGCTTCGAGCGCCAAGTGAACTAATTCGTTCAATGAGTCGACAAGAGTCGTCTGAACGTGAGATTGATACGTGGGTCAGCAATACGGGGCATTTTGGGAATGCGATGCTCCCAGCATTTTTGGCTGAGTCCCGACATCACGAGGAGAGACCCATGACCGAGAGGTGTCGACACCACCTCGCCAGTCTCCCGGTGTCTCATGTCGAACCGACGCTCAGCACCTAAGGAGATGGATGCGATCAGAGGCTCGGAGCCGTTGATGAGTTCATCATCAGAGTGCCAACCGAGGTGATCGTTGCCGTCTCTGTAGAAGTTCACAAGAACGCCATTGAAAGTGTGCCCTGTCTGCTCCTCGCATTGTTCACGGATGTCCTGCAAAAGGGGAGTCCACGGCTGAGGTGTGCGTGCACTGCCTGAATACGTGTAGGTCTGGCCATTGGAGTGCCATGTAGAAAGGCGAGGTTCGTCAACGACTTTGCCGTACATCAACAGGCGTTGTTGCTCCCAGGCGTTTTCTCGTATGAGTTCAACGAGAGCTGCATCGGCTTCATCTTGGGTGAGAAACTCCGGAACGAGCAGTGCCGAACCGTCCCCAAACAAAAGCTCTCCACCAAATGGAAATGACTGCTGAACAGCCACCGGGGAATTACTCGCCGACGGGGTGATGGCAGGCCACGAAGTGGCCCAATGAGACTTCGCGAAGCTGTGGCTCTTCCTGAGCACACAAATCGGAAGCCTGTGGACAGCGCGTACGGAAACGGCAGCCCGATGGAGGGTTCAAAGGTGACGGTGGCTCGCCCTGAATCAGATTGCCCGAGATGGGGCGATCTGGGTCGGGGATGGGTACAGAGCCAACAAGAGCTTTCGTGTAGTGGTGCTTGGTGTTTTGGTACAACTCCTCAGGAGGAGCAACCTCACATACCTTGCCCAGATACATCACCATCACGCGAGTACTGACTGCCTTCACAACTGCGAGGTCGTGAGAGATGAAAATCAAGGTGAGGCCGTAACGGTCCTTCATGTCCTGCAAGAGGTTCAGAATCTGTGCTTGCACACTCACGTCGAGCGCCGATACTGGCTCGTCACAAATGATCATCGTTGGGTCGAGTGCCAAGGACCGGGCGATGCTGATTCGCTGACACTGGCCGCCTGAGAACTCATATGAACGACGATCACGCACAACCGCTGGATCGAGGTTGGCTGCGAGAAGCAGTTCGTCGATCTTTGCGCTGATCTCGACCTCGTTGCCACGATTCCATACCCGCAGTGGTTCTGCGATGACTTCGCTAACAGGAAGGCGAGGATCAAGCGAGCTCACAGGGTCCTGGAAGATCATTTGCATCGCAGGACGCATATCGCGCAATTCCTTCTTGCCCATGGTGGTGAGCTCTTTCGAAAGGAAGTTCACTGAGCCACCGGTGGGCTTAGGAAGTTGAAGAATTGCTTTACCAAGGGTGGACTTGCCACAACCTGACTCACCCACAACGGCGAGAGTCTCGCCACGGATGAGGTCAAAGCTAACCCCTGACACAGCCTTGACGATTTGGTTCTTGCCGAGTTTGAACTCAACGACGAGGTCATTGACCTCGAGAACGACATCGCCTTCTGGCCGCATGTGGGCCTTTCCGCTACCAGCCATTACTTGCCTCCTCCGAGTGGGAACCAACAACGATAGAAGTGGTTGTCGCCGTCATCTTTCAATGGCGGCTTTTCTGCGCGGCACTTGTCCTGCACATATTCGCAACGGTTGGCGAATGCACAACCTGGCTCGTCCTTGGTGGGGTCGGGGAGACGACCCTCAACGACGGGCAAACGAGTTCCGGTGGGTGTCTCAAGTCGTGGAATCGACTTGAGGAGCGCCTCTGTGTACGGCATCTTCATGTTTGCGAAGAGGGAACGTGTTGGGGCGTACTCCACCATGTCACCGGCATACATCACTGCAATCTGATCTGTGTGGCCTGCAACAACACCAAGGTCGTGAGTCACCAAGATCATGGACATATCAAACTCTTTACGGAGTTCTGTCAGCAACTCAAGCACCTGCGCCTGCACTGTTACGTCGAGCGCGGTGGTTGGTTCGTCTGCAAAGAGCATCTCAGGGTTACATGAAACAGCAATAGCAATCATGATGCGCTGACGCATGCCGCCAGAAAGCTGGTACGGAAACTTCCTCAGCATGCCCTCTGGGTCTGGAATACGCACTCGCTTGAGTAGCGCGATAGCACGCTCGGTTGCTGCTCGCTTATCCATACCGATGCGCTCGGTAAGGCTTTCTGTGAGCTGGTCACCGATGCGACGAACTGGGTTCAATGCGGTCATTGGATCTTGGAAGATCATGGCCATGCCGGTTCCCCACAGATTACGAACTTCGACCGAGGACAATTCTGAAATCAATTCACCGCGGTACTTGATATCTCCGGTGCGCGTTGCGGTGGAGGGAAGAAGACCCATGGTTGCACGTGAAAGAACTGTCTTTCCTGATCCGGATTCACCCACGACACCGAGACTCTCGCCCTTCCGAAGCCTGATGGTGACATCGCGAACCGCCTTCAAATTGCCGCGTGGTGTGGCAAATGAAACGTCTAAACCATCGATTGTCAAAAGGTCAGATTCGAGGGACAGTTTTGACTCGATGATAGGTGTTGTCAGTGTGTCGAACTTGTCGTAGATCACCTGAGTACCAGAGACAAGATCCCAAACATTGCGATTGCGATCATTGCGAAGTGGCACCGATGAATAGGCATAGACGGTCGCAATCGTTAGTGCGAGCCTGAGAAGACCATTCTCAAGGCCGATGGCGTTGAGAATCACAGTTGGTGCAGCGATTACGATTGCAAGACCTGCGTGACCGACAAGTGTGGCCAGCAGTCCGCGACGAATAATCATCTGACTTAAGGTGAGTGGTTCGAATGTTTTCGCATCGACCACACGCATGTTCATCCGCTTCTTTGCAAATGAAGTACCACTCTTTTGGCGACCCGCATTCACTTGCAGTGCAAGCCACAAAACCGAGGTAACGGCAAGAGAGATATTGACACCTGCAAAGATGGCAATCACAACGAACGCCACTACATAAACAGCCTCTTCAAGAAGGAAAGCCTTCAGGCGACGAGATGGATCTGCAAGGTAGATACCTGGCTCGGCATCTTGTGCAAATGGCAGCGGACGTTCAGCAACAGTCGAAAAGTTGCTCATATCTTTGACTCCCTCTTGTCGAGTTTGACTCGGACGTAGTCGCCGAACCAGTTGAATGAGATAACTGTGAAAGCAATGCACAATGCGGGGAGGTACACCTCATGTGGCGAGTATTCAATGTTGCCGCGACCATTGGCAAGCATGGAGCCCCAGGAAGCTCCGCCAGGAATTCCGATGCCGAGAAGGGCTAAGGATCCCTCAACGATGATGACGGAGCCAACAGCGAGGAAACCAATGGCCAAGATGGCTGGTGCAACGTTCGGGAGAATGTGCTTTCGAATAATGAAGAAATTCTTCGACCCCATCGACTTTGATGCCAAAACGAATTCTCGGCTGCCCCACTGAAGAGCTGATCCGCGTGCGATACGACCAAGAATCGGAATAATCACGATGATCAAAGAGATGATCAACACAACAACTCGTCGGGTCATTGAAGCCGGATTGTTTTCATCGGAGTAGGCGAGGACGGAAAGCAAAGCTAATGACAACACAAGGTTGGGGATGGACAACATGATGTTGAAAATCATGGTGACTGCGAAGTCGTATTTCCCGCGGAAATAAGCAGCCGTGATTCCGATGAAACTTCCGATACCGCCGCCAATGAGAACGGCCACGAGTGAAACGATGATTGAGATCTTCGCTCCATTCACAATGGACGCCATCATGTCGTAACCATCATTGGTGGTACCAAGGATGTGGCTGGGGTGAAATGGTGCAACACCGAGGTTGTCGTAGGACGCTTCGTCCCACTGAGGCGTGGGAAGCACCCATCCGAAGAGTGCAAGGAACATGACCAAAGAAATCCATGCGCTAGCCAAATAAAAACCAATGGTCTTACGTGGTTTCTTCGTCTTGACGACTGGCTCTGCAGTCTCTGTTGATGAAAGTGAATTGTCAGGCACGGCGTTCCCTTGTTCGTGGGTCAGTGATTTGTGTAAGAAGATCGACCATCGTGTTGAAGAACACGTAGCCAATTGAGATCAATGCGATGAGTGTTTGCATGGCGACAACTTGTCGAGCACCGATGGAATAGAAGATTTCGTATCCGATACCGGGGATAACGAAAATTGTTTCAATAACGATTGTTCCTCCGATAAGACCACCCATGTTCAGTGCAGCAGAGGTGAGCAAAGTGGTGCTTGATGGACGGAAGACGTGACGCCAGAGAACACGACGGTTTGAGATGCCCTTCGACGCGGCCATCGTCACATAGTCATCTTTCAATGTTGCAATCACGTCCGTGCGCAAGAGACGTGTGTAACCAGAAGCTAAACCGAACGCAAGACTCATGACGGGAAGAATCATTAGCTTGAGGTGTTCGCCGAGATTCTCGGAAGGACTGACGTATCCGATGGGGTCAACCCATCCGAGATTGACAGCGAAGATCAAAGAGAAGATGAGCGCAAGAGCAAAGCTAGGAAATGACACAGTGGTGAACATGACGGTGCTTGTGATTCGGTCGAAGCGTTTGCCTTCTTTGTATGCAGATGCGAGTCCGAGTGGGATGGCGATTGTCAGCGCAACAATCTGTGCGTAGATGATCAACATCAAGGTGACGGGAAGTGTGTCAGCAATGACGCCACCTAAATCTCGGTAGCCACCGTTGAGGTAATACTTTCCGAAGTCGCCAGTGAAGACGTCTGAAAACCATTTCCAGTAGTAACCAAACAGGCCGCGATCGAGTCCTGTTTCTTTAGCGATTTCTATTTGTTGGTCAATAGATCCGTTAGGAATCATGATTGCTGCAGGATCGCCTGGAAGTAATCGCATCAGTAATGAAAGCAAGAATGTTGCGATCACGACGATTGAAAACATGGGAATCAAGCGCCGCAACAATTGCCGCAAAATATTCATAGCAAGTACCCCCTTGGTGCTTCTTTCAATCTAATACAACGAAAGGGGCGGTGCCCAACTTGGACACCGCCCCTTTCGGGTTAACTTCGCTAACGAAGTTGACTACCTAGTGCTTACTTCTTGTAAACGCCGGTCCAGTCAATTCCGTAGTTAGTGATGAGACGCTGTGTCTTACCTTCTGGAAGTTTGAGTGTTCCGATTCCACCAAGCTTCTTCGTTGTGAAGAGTGTGTAGTAGCCATGCTGGATCGAAGTCATGAAGCCATTTGTCTGCAAGTATGCAGTGCCTTCCTGATACTTCGCCTTGGCTGCTGCCTTAGTTGCTGCTGCTTGACCAGCGAAGAATGCAGCGTCAACGTTTGCATCGAGATGCTTGTTCAAGTTGAGCAAGCCACCAAGAACGCCGCGGAATGCTCCGGCAACTGGGTTGGTGCTTCCTGCTGGGAACATGTTTGTTGCAACGAATGGCAAGTTGAAAGCCACATCGGTTCCTTCAAACAAGAGAAGAGGAAGAATGTCGTATGCCTGCTGTTGTGCGAATGGCACTGTTGGGTTGAATGCCTTCGCAATGATCACTGCAGTTTCTTCAACAACCATGTTCACGGTGATTCCACACTTGGCCCACTGATTAATCAGGAACTTAGCGTTTGCCTGTGAAGCGCTTGATGAGTCTGCTGGGATGCTCAAAGTAAGTGATGTTGCACCTGTCTCTGCCTTGTACGCAGCTACGTAATCACGAGCAGCCTTGGGGCTGAACTTGCTGAATCCACGAGTGGTGTACATCACGCTTGATGGACCAACAAGTGACTTAGCAACAACTGATTCACCCTTAGCACGGACCTTGACGAAGTTCGCTCGGTCGATGCAGCTAATAACTGCAAGGCGAGCGTTCTTGTTTGCCAATGGAGAGCCGGTCTTACCCTGGTTCAACCAGAGTGATGGGTAGTACTCGTTTGGTGACTTGAACTCTGTCACAACGCTCTTGCGCTGGCGGAGGTCCTTGATGAAGGTTCCTTCGGAGAAAGAGGTGAACATACCTGCGTCAAGTGTTCCGCGGCGGACAGCAGCTGCGCGCTGTGAGCCTTCCTTCACGTTGGTGAAAGTGATCTTGTCGAGGTATGGCAACTTGGCGGAAGGATTCTTAGGGTCCTTGCGCCAGTAGTTCTCATTCTTTACTGCAACGAGTTCGTTGCTGTTCCATGACTGAACCTTGAAAGGTCCTGTTCCGATGGCAGTTGTTGAACAGGTGCCTGTTGCGCCGCCCGTAGCGAGCTGAGCATCAGCGCGCATGAAAAGACGACCGGAAGCGTAAAGCGTTCCGAGGAAGTCATTCTGTGCGCGGTGAAGTGAGAACCTCACGACGTAGTCGCTGACCTTGGCGAAGTTAGCAATGTTGGCACCAAATGTGATGTTGGTTCCAACACCGATGCCTTGTGCTGCACGACGGCCTGAGTTGACGTTCATGTTCGAAACCACAGAGTCAGCATTGAAAACTTGACCGTTGTGGTATGTCACGCCTTGACGGAGTGTGATGTCCCAAGTCTTGAAGTCGGCTGATGGAGCCCAGCTTTGTGCAAGAAGACCAACGAAGTCGTTTCCACGAGTCTTCTCAACAAGGCCTTCAAAAATTGCGCGAGTTGCCATCAAAGATGAGTTCGCTGGGTTGTTGTTGTTGCAGAAACCGGGGAACGTGTCGAAAATTCCGACTTTAATTTCGCCTCCGGCTTTTGCGGCCGACGTGGAAGCAGCGTTGCTTCCTGTCGAAGCCACGGTGGACACCGCAATAGTGGCGGCGATTGCTGCCCCTACGCGACGCATCACGCGTGACCGTGTGGTCTGACGTTCTGTCATTGAGTTACCCCCAAATAAGCACACCACCGTGGTGTGACTGAGGACACGATAGCAGTAGGTGTGTCCTACGACATAGGCAACTCAGGGATAAAAGAGGTTGTCTTCGGCAAGTGATCACTCAGGCTGAGGTGAATTACTCTCACCTGTTTCTGTCATCGTCCTGGGCATCTAGGAGAGGAAAAGGTGAACCTTGATGGCGCCTGACTTGCGATCATTGGCAACCCGAAAAGCTTCGGCAGCGTCGGTCAAAGCGAATCGATGGGTCACAACTGCATCTATAAGGAAAGGCAGCCGAGACAAGATGTCAATTGCTTCCTCAAAATCGTGGTGTTCATGATTATGGCCATAGAAGATGGACGGAATCACCGTGATCTCATTCATCATGAGTGTGTTGTTCAGGGTGACTGGGCTCCAGAACATTCCGAACTCCAAAAGGGTGCCGCACGGGCGGGTCGCCTGCACGCATGCGTCGAATGATTGTTGTGAGCAGACGGCGTCGAACGACACGTCATAGTTGAGGCCAGGTTCAGAGACGGGGTGGGCACCGACCTTCTCGGCTGCCAGTGCTTGGTGCGGGTGTCGGGTCACGATGTCGACAATCACTCCGCGGTCAACAAGAACTGCTGCCGTCAGAAGACCGATGGAACCGGCACCGATGATGACTGCTCGACTTCCTGCCTGAATGCCGGATCGATTGATGCCATGGATGACTACCGCCAGTGGCTCAACTAGGCCAACCGAAGCCAGGTCAACGCCAGAGGGCATGGGGAAGATCTGATTCGGATCGACACGAACCATCTCTGCGAGTCCACCATCGCGAGACATTCCGTGAAGTGATCTGCCCGCCATGGAGCACGTGTGAGAAAACCCCGAGGTGCACTGGACACATGTGCCGCATTCTCCCGTCGGGCGAACAGCTACCAATTGCCCATCTGTTGTGAGTCCGCCGAACTCATGCCCGAGAACGACCCCTGAGAGACCAGCTTCAATCATGTGAAGGTCGCTACCGCAGATACCACTAGAGGTCACTGTGATGAGTTCTCCGAAACCATCGGGGATGTCTCTTTCAACAACAGAGATAACGCCTTGGGTGGCGATGACAGCAAGCATGGGCCTAACGGTAGTCGTTTGCTGTGTTTACGGTGTTGACGAAGGTTGCGTACTTGAACTGGATGACGGCGGTTCGCTCGTTGCTGTTGTCGACGACGGTGTGGTGGAGCTCGTTGACGAATCTGGATTCGTCGTGGTCGTTGCAGGGACAGTTGTCGTCGTTGTTGATGACGTACTGGTTGTTGTCGTGATGGTCGTGGTTGTTGCATCAACGATTCGCTGTCCAAACAACTTCATTTGATTAATGAAGTAGGTGGTGCGTGTCTTGTATCCAGTGACGGAGAGATGAACTCCGTCTGCAACAAAACGGCTTTGCCCTTTTGGAGTGAAGAACTTGTTCCAGTCTGCAATCACGAGATTCGGGTAGCGACGGGTGGCTGATTGCAATGCGCGATTGAAGCGAACTCCGCGTGCTCTCCAATCGGCGCGACCAGTCGGAGAGAATTCAAGATTGACCCACAGAACGGGAAGTCCTCCAGCTTGTTCCATCACCGTGTCGATGGCGTACGTCGGATACCAGGACTCAGATTTTGAAATCATGTCGTTCGTGCCGAGGGCAACAACAATTGCTGTGGTCGAACTGCTGAGTCTGTTGGCGATGATTTTTGCGCCCACCGTGGCTTTGCGGCCGTTCTTTGCATCGAGGACAACGTTTGTCCAGATATTGGTTCCTTGAGCCTTGACGCCAAGCTTGCCGAAATAGTTGGCGCCAAAAGTCAAGCTGTCACCCACAACGAGAACTGTGCCTTGCCCATTGGCTCCAATGGCTGGTTTTCTTGCTGCTGTCGCCGGAACTGCAGCGATGCCGAGAAGAGTGAGAACAGTCACGCATACGGCAAGAGGCCGATGAATTGATCTGTGCATAGGGGAACTCACTGTTCCATTGTGGCAAGGTAAAAGGGTGATGCGCAGACACTTCCTCACTTATTTGGCACTCTCGACGATGGCGATTGCTCAGCCAATTCTCGATTTGTATGGCAAGAACCCCACTGTGTTCTCCGCAGCCAAGATGTCGTCTCTCGAAGTTGCCCTTTTTGTACTCATCATTGTTCTCGTGCCGGCGCTATTGGCAACGGGGTTAGATCGACTCACGCGCTTTCTCGGACCGAAGGTCAACGAGGCAACCCGCTTGTGGATCATTGCGGGCTTTTCGTTTCTCTTGGGTATCGCGGTGGCTCGATGGATCAGTGTTGACGGCAATATTGGTGCTTTCACGCTTGGTTTTCTCTTTGCCGCAGTTGTGCCCATCGCCTATGACCGAAAGAAAGCAATTCGTGAATGGTCGCGATGGTTGTCTGTGTTGGCTATTGCCGTCACTGCAAGCGCGATTCTCCAATTGCAGCCGATTCTGTTCCAATCAGACGGGCCTACATCAGACGCTGTAATCGGCAACAAAGACGTGTCAGTTCTGCACATCGTGTTTGACGAATTCCCTCTGTACTCGCTGTTGTCTGACGATGGAACAATCAACGCCGAGCGGTACCCGGGGTTTGCCGCACTTGCTCGTGAGTCCACCTGGTACCGCAACAATGTTGCTGAGTCGAACTTCACCCATCAAGCGGTGCCCGCAATTTTGGCCTCAGCAATCCCTCAACAAGAGGGTGGCCCATTCCTGACTCAGTATCCGAAGAATATTTTTACTCTGTTTGCAGGGAAGACATCTGTGGGAGGGATCGAGCCGGTGACCAGCTTGTGCCCAAAGAGTGTGTGTGCAGGAACTGATGAAGTGAATGCGCTCTTTGAGTTCTCGCGGTTCAAGTCATTTATGCGTGATGCCAGCTATGTATATGGTCAGCGTGTTCTGCCGCCAGTGTTTCGCAAGTACGTCCCCTCCATCGAAGGCACGTGGGGTGGCTTTGGTGCCGTCGCAAACAAGTTCAAAGAGCAGTTCGATGTTGGCGCTCTTTCCCAAGTTGATGCCATCGCCAACGGTACGCGAGCGCTTGTAGAGGATTCCCAGTCACGTGTGCAGGTTGTTCATGCATTGGCGCCGCATGCTCCGTGGCGAATCACGCCTGATGACCGCGTTGCGCCATTGTCTCCGTCTATCTCTACATCGAATCCTGAGAGCGAGGACGGTGTGCGCGATACGTACCAGACGTTCTTGTATCAGGTGGCAGCAGCTGACAATGCAATCGCTGATGTCATGTCTCAACTCAAGAAAAGTGGCAAGTGGGACAAGACAATGCTTGTCGTTACCGCGGATCATGGAATCTCATTTGTCCCAACTCTGCCTCAACGTCATACGGACTTCACTGAGAAAGAGACAATCAGCGATATTTACAGAATTCCTACGTTCATTAAGTATCCACAACAATCACAGGCTGTGGTGAGTGATTGCGCAATGTCAAATCTTGATTTGTTGCCGACCATCATTGAGACAACTGAAACGAAAACATCATGGGTGTTTGGTGGCAAGTCTGTCGCTCAGTCATGTCCAGCGAACCGTGTTCGTGAGGTTGTGTCAGCAACGGGTGAGACAAACGTGATATCGGGCGGCTTTGAAGAAGTTCTCGAACGAGTCGCGTACTACGCAGATGTGGTGTCTAATGAAGGTCCGAATCGACGGGTTGCCGCGATTGGTTCTTCCGCGAGTCTGATCGGGTCTCGTATTGCATCATCTGACCAGAACACTTCCGTTTCATCCTGGACTGTGAATCAGAAGAAGAGTTTCACAAATGTGTCTGATCAGCGCGGAGCCAAGGTTCCGTCTCTTGTGACAGGAAACGTTCGACTCTCTGCGCCACTAGAAGTGGGGACAGAAGGAATCATCGCAATCAATGGAGTTGCAGCAGGTGTCATTGGTGAACTCTCCGGCGCACGAGACGTGGTGCCCTACACGGCGATTCTTGATTACACATTGTTGACGCCGGGGGATCTTTCGGTGGAACTCTTTGTGCGAACTCCTGATGGCGCGGTGACCAAGGTGGGATCGCCTCGATAAGAGACTCAGAAAGATGTTCTGGCTCTCCAGGCATCGATGTCCTGTAACTGTTGAACAACTGCAGGTACATCAGCGACTGAGATAGGCCGACTGATGAAGTACCCCTGCGCTTTGTTGCATCGCATTGACGCTAAGACACTGAGTTGATCCTTGTTTTCAATGCCTTCAGCAACAATGTCGGCACCAAGGGCATTCGCCATCGCAATGATGGTGCGAACAAGATTGCGCGTTCCCTCTTCGGTCGTGATGTCCTGCACGAATGCGCGGTCAATTTTGACGCATTGAATGGGAAACTTCTGAAGTAGAGACAAAGAGCTATAGCCAGTTCCGAAGTCGTCAATCGCAATGCGCACGCCGAGGGAGTTCAATCTTCGTAACGCCGACAGTGCTTGTGTTGCCTCGGTAATCATGACGGATTCAGTGACTTCGAGCCACAGTTGTTCTGCAGGTATGCCAGAAGCTGTGAGTGCATCGCTCACGATGGACACAAATTGTGGGTCATGCAACTGACGGGGAGAGACATTGACGCTCATCGTTGTGCTGGGGGACACAACATTGGTATCAATCCAGTGCCGCAATTGAATCAGCGCATCATTGAGAGCCCATGAACCGAGGGGGACAATGGTTCCTGTTTCTTCTGCGATGGGAATGAACTCTGTTGGTGGCACGATGTCGCCATCGCCGCGGTCCCAGCGCATCAATGCTTCGAACCCCACAACGATTCCTAAATCAATGTCGATGATTGGTTGATGCACAAGATGTAACTCTTTGCGTTCGAGGGCGCGGTACAACGCAGTTTCAACATCGAGTCGCTTGGTCACTTTCTCCAGCATCGAATCGTCAAAGAGGGCGATGCAGTTACGACCTGCAGCCTTTGCTCGATACATCGCAGTGTCTGCATGTCTCATTAAGTCATCGGCCGAGAGGTCGACACCCTTGGGGGAATAGGCGACACCGATGCTCGCGGTCACGAACATGTCGCCTTCGGGAGTATTGACAGGTTCTCGAAACGCATCGAGAACGGACTCGGCCAAAAGAACTGATTGAGTAGGGCTTTCCGTTGTTGCATCAAGAATGACGAATTCGTCTCCTGCAATGCGTGCAACTGACGCGTGTGATGGAACTGCAGCGATGAGTCGGGAAGCAACAAGGGTGAGAACATTGTCGCCGATGGAATGTCCCAAGGAGTCGTTGATGTTCTTGAAGCGATCCACGTCAATGAACAAAACAGTTGGTTGGCGTGATGTGCGCCACGCTTGTTGCACTGCTGTCTCGATGTGTTCGAGCATCAGGATTCGATTCGGAAGTCCCGTTAACGAGTCAGTGAGAGCACTCTTCATCAGATGATCTTGTGTGCGCGCATTGGCACGTACCGATTGAATGACGCGAATCATGACGACGATTGCAAGGACCGATACCGAAACAGTTCTGACTATGCGATCTTGGGTATCAAACGGGTCAGTGATCGCGAGAAGGACAACCGGAACAATGAGTGACGCAGTCGTTGTGACGAGTCTTGTCATGAGAGGTGGAGATGTTCTGCTTGTTCCCGAGGTGTAGATGTGTCGCACTGTCGGATGAAGAAAACCTGCTGCTGCAAATCCACACGTGATGAGGAAAGGTGTGGTGTACGTGGTCGATGTGATGGAGAAGTCTTGGCGAAATGACATTGCTCGAAGAACAATTCCAGTGAGTCCCAGAAAAACTGCGAGACCTAGAAATCCCACTGATGGCGATGGGGCTGTATCTGAGAACAGAAGAGTCGCAAGTAGGAATAGAACGACCATTGCGGCGCCCAACGTTGAAGCGCGAAGGATGGTGAGTGATGAACTCGTTGATTCTTGAATCGCTGGTTGCACGAGGACGATCCAAATCAGAACCCATGCGCCGAGACCAACGATGAGTCCATCGGGTACGACGCTTGATGCCCGTTGCCCCAATCGGTTGCGAACGAAGATGATGAGCCCAACGACAAGGGTGAGTTGAGACAAAAGGACCAGAGTCTCCACTGTGGAAGTGCTGGACGACCTCAGCGAAACAGATAGTGCAGCCACTAAGCAGAGGAGGGAGATCAGTGAGGTGGCGAGAGCGCTCAATGGTGGCCGGTTGATGATCCACCCGATGCCGACGCAAATGGATGCAAGCGCAATGGCCCCGATGGCGAAGGGCGAGTCAGTGGGGCCACTGGAGACGCCATGCAGACATGCCAAACCGATGCCGATGGCTGCAACGACCCACGATGAGGCTGAAAGTGCCCTACGCGCCACGAGAACCTCATTTCGGCATAGTGCGAACGCCCGATACGAACGCCTATGAAAGTACTACGACAGTGCTCTTGGGCGGTGGAATCCTTGCTCTGATGGGCATTTCAGTAGGCTGAAATCAAATGACATCCGTTGCGCCCACAATCTCGGTCGTAGTTCCTGGCTCCCATCTGATGCCCGAACTACTGGGCCAACGTGACGAATTGTTGCGCAGGGTGGAAGAGGCATTTCCTGACGTATCGGTTGTCGTCCGGGGGAACGAAATCAACTGTGTTGGCCCTCGTGCGCACCAGGTAGGGAAACTCTTTGAAGAGATGGTGCTGCTGCTGCAGCGCGGCGAGAAACTTGACCAATCGGTGATGGATCGCAGCATCGTGATGGTGCGGGCAGAGCAGCGCCCGAGCACCATCCTTACTGACGATATTTTGAAGGGGTCTCGCGGTCGCATGGTACGCCCGAAGACTGCAGGGCAAAAGCGCTACGTCGATGCCATACGGAATAACACGATCACTTTTGGCATTGGTCCTGCTGGTACTGGCAAGAGTTGGTTGGCCGTAGCTATGGCTGTGCAGGCGTTGCATGCACGACAGGTGCAGCGCATCATCTTGACTCGTCCTGCCGTTGAAGCCGGAGAGCGTTTGGGCTTTTTGCCAGGCGACCTTATGGCCAAAATTGACCCCTATCTTCGCCCGCTGTATGACGCGTTGTACGACATGGTTGACGCAGAGGCGGCTCAGAAGCTGATTGAGCGCCAAACGATTGAAGTGGCACCGCTGGCGTTCATGCGAGGACGAACACTGAATAACTCGTTCATCATCTTGGATGAAGCCCAGAACACGACCCCGGAACAAATGAAGATGTTCCTGACCCGCATTGGTTTTGGCTCCAAGGTTGTGGTGACGGGCGATATCTCCCAAATTGACGTTCCTGATGGTCGAAGTGGTCTTGTGGGACTTGAAAAGAAACTGGGGGAGATTGATTCCCTTGAGTTTGTGCGTCTTGACGGCTCGGACGTGGTGAGACACCGTATTGTTGCTGACATCGTTGCAGCGTATGAAAAGTTCACGTCTTCCTCAGACGGCCCACGTCCTCGTCGAGGTTCCTCCCGTGCCTGATTCACGCCCCAAAGTGGATGCTCCGAAACGTTCGGGCGGTGATGGAGTGCCCGAAGTCTTCTGTTCAGACGAACAAGATTCCATTCCGATAGAACTCGAGCGATGGCGTCGTCTCGCGATTGATGCTCTTATCTCGCAGGGGATAAGAGGTGCTTGCGAGTTGTCCTTGTTCTTTATTGATGAAGAGACCATTGCCGATCTCAATGCTGAACACATGGGGAAGTCGGGCCCAACGGATGTTCTTTCGTTTCCTCTCGACGGAGTAGAGGTTGCTGAGACTCAAGGTCCCGGTGCACTCACGCGAGGACCTTCGCGCCCACACCCTGATCACGACGACATGCCGACTCTTCTCGGAGACGTTTTGGTGTGTCCAGCAGTTGCTCAGAAACAGTTCCCGACTCACGCAGGCACTCTCGACGATGAGATTGCCTTGTTGGTCGTGCATGGAGTCCTCCACATTCTTGGTTTCGACCATGACAATGATGAGAATCTTGCAGTCATGCGTGCTGCCGAACTGGCCATACTCACCACTCATCATTGGGGCGGTCCCGCTCCCGATGGCTTTCAACAAGGACACAACGAATGATTGCGAAAGCTCCAACAACAATCGATTGGTGGATTATCGCCGCGATTTTGATGCTGCTTCTTGTTCTGGTGGTCTTCTCCATCGCAGAGATGGGCTTGTCCCGAATGTCGAAACCAAAGGCACAGGCTCTTGCTGACTCTGGTGCCAAGGGCGGGGCTTCACTTCTTTCACTTGTGAGGAATCCTGAGAAGTGGGTGAATCCACTTCTGTTGTCCGTGAACATATGTCAGACAGTTCAGGCAACATTGACTGGTGTTGTTGCAGGCCGACTCTTTGGTGCTGCTGGTGTGGTGACTGGTGTATTGCTCAACGTTGTTGTTTTCTTTGTTTTCGCTGAGGCTGTTCCGAAGACATACGCAGTGATTCACTCGGACCGAGCCGCATTGTCTACGGCGCGACTGATATCAGGGCTTGCAAAGTTTTGGCCACTGCGAATGGCTTCACAGGCATTGATTGGGCTGACAAACATTGTCGTGAAAGGCAAGGGCTTGGAGCAAGGGCCCTTCGTTCGCGAACAAGAGTTCTTGGGGATCATTGAGGCGGCAGCTGAAGAAGAAATCATTGAACACGAAGAGCGTGAACTGATTGAGTCCATCATCGAGTTTGGTGACACGGTGGTGCGTGAGATTATGCAGCCTCGCCCTGACTTTGTTCTTCTTCAGATGGGAACAACAGTCGATGCAGCCCTCGATGAAGCCTTTGAACATGGCGTGAGTCGTCTGCCTGTCATGCATGAAGACGAGGAAGGCAACGAGGACGTTCTCGGAGTCGCCTACATCAAGGACTTAATGATTCGCAGTCGTGCTGGTGGAGGAGCCGAATCGATCGACTCTCTTGTTCGTCCCGCAATTGTTATTCCCGAATCAAAGCCAGTTGCGAAGTTGATGCGCGAGATGCAGAAGGACCATTTCCATATGGCGATTGTTGCCGATGAATACGGAAGCATCGCCGGACTTGTCACTCTCGAGGATTGTCTTGAAGAACTTGTGGGCGAGATTGTTGATGAGCATGACGATGAAGATGCGTCAATTCGTCAGCTTCCCAATGGCGTGTCACTGGTGGATGCGGGAATGTCGATCTCCGACTTCAATGATGTCTTCAAGATTTCGCTCAATGATGAAGAGTTCGACACCGTCGGTGGATACATGTTTGGCGTGCTGGAACATGTGCCAGCAGTGGGTGAATCAATCGAAGTCGACGGCTGGAAATTGGCCGCTGAAGAGATTGAAGGTCGACGCATTACGAGTGTGCGCGTGTCTCCTATTGCTGTAGCGGACTAGCCCAGCGACTGAACAAGATCTGCACGTCTCGGTTTTCCGAGTGACGTACGTGGAATCTCTGAGATGATCTCTATTCGTCGTGGTGCACAGTGTGAAGGCAATGTTTGCTTCACATGAGATCGGATGTCTTCCAGTGACGGGATGTCGCCAATCGGAACAATCCACGCAGTCACTACTTGGCCCCATTCGGGGTCGGAAATTCCGGCAACACACACATCGGCGACGAAGGATGATGTGCGTATTGCGGCTTCCACCTCTTCGGGCCAGACATTCTCGCCACCACTGATGATGAGATCACCTTCGCGACCTTCAACTGAAAGTTGACCGTTATTGATTGTTCCAATGTCACCTGTGCGAAACCAGCCATCGCTGGTGAAGGGGGGTTCTGCATTGCGATACGCGCGCATCAGCATGGGGGCCTTGATGTGAATGATGGAATCACGAATTTCAATCTGGACATCGTCAAGAGGAATCCCGTCATAGACGACGCCACTGCCGGTCTCCGTCATCCCATAGGTCGTCACGGTATTGCTGGGACGGTCCTGCGGAGGGCGAGACCCGCCGAGAACGATGGTGCGAAACTTTGAACTATCCACACGCTGCAGTGCAGTGCTGACGAGCGACACAAGAGTTGCTCCATCGCGGGCTGCAGCGTCGTAACTCTCAATGCTGAATGCGGGAACTGCGATGACTGGGGTGTCGATCACAATGGATCGCAGGATGACACTGAGGCCTCCGACATGTGATGCGGGAAGGCATGCCAACCATTTGTCGTTCGATGTAACCCCAAGTCGTTGACTTGTCGCGCGGGCGCTTGCGATCACGGCATCAAGAGTGAGGACTACCGCCTTGGGATGACCTGTTGTACCGCTTGTAGCAACCACCACTGCGTCGCCTGTCTCAACAGGATCGCCTGAAAGGGTTGTCTCATCGCTGACGGTAGCGACACGAGTGGGCTTCACTGCATCCATCACGACTGTTCGTGCGGATACTGGCAGTCTTTGGTCAAGTGGAAAGACTGCGTCACCGTCGTCCCAGGCCCGACGAATGCGGTCAACCATCTGCGGGCCACACGGCATGTCAAGGCAGATGAGTTCGTTCACGCATTCAGCCTATGGGAGGTGCGACACTTGACGAATGAACAACTCGACGCCTTCAGCAGAACTTGGTTGGAAGAAGTGGGTTGTGGGCTCTCGGCCTCGCACCTTGCCCGCTGCCGTCGTGCCCGTCATGGTGGGTGCTGCATGTGCATCGGCTGATTCGCCTGTGTGGTGGCGTGTCTCTCTTGCACTGCTTGTCAGCCTTGCGCTGCAGGTGGGTGTGAATTACGCCAACGACTATTCCGACGGCATTAAGGGAACAGATAATGACCGCGTGGGACCATTACGTCTCGTCGGTTCTGGTGTTGCATCTGCATCATCGGTGAAGAGAGCAGCATTCATAGCCTTAGGTATTGCCGGGGTTGCCGGACTCTCGCTGGCGATGATGACAACGTTGTGGCTACTTGTGGTGGGTGTGTGCGCAATTGTCGCGGCCTGGACATACACCGGTGGCCCACGTCCATACGGATACGCCGGTCTTGGTGAAGTTTTTGTCTTTGTTTTCTTTGGCGTTGTAGCAACGGTGGGTACTCAGTATGTGGTGTCAGAGACATTGACCACTGCTGGCTGGATTGCGAGCATTGCAGTTGGTGCGTACGCATGTGCTCTTCTCGTCGTGAATAACTTGCGCGATATTCCCGGTGATACCGAGGTGGGAAAGAGAACCTTGGCGGTGAAGATGGGCGATGCTCGTACCCGTCAATTCTTTGGAGCACTCATCGTCCTTGCTGCAGTGTCCATTGTGTGGGTTGGTGTGATCACCACACCGTTCGCCATGTTTGGTCTTGTTGGAGTGATTGCAACGCGGCCTGCACTGAATGACATCGGGAAAGGTCTGAAGGGGAAAGCGTTGATTCCCGTCTTAGGCGCCGTCGGCCGTGCTCAATTGATTCTTGCAATCACTTTCACTGCAGGAATTGTTATTGCGCTAAAGGCGTAAGAACCAGTCTTCAAACACATCTACAAACTGATGCACATCTTCGAGATGACAGGTGTGGCCTACATCTTTCATGATGTGGTGTTCTGCTTGTGAGATCAATGGAGTCATCTGTCGAGCAAGTGCTGTGAACTTCTCGTCTGTGCCGCCTGTGATGATGAGGACAGGCATCGTGAGTGATGGCAATTGTTCCCACAGCGGTTCTTGAGTGCCTGTGCCTGCGCACCTTAAAGAGTCGGCAAGACCGCTTGCAGTGTTTGTACAACGGCGCGGTACATCAGCAAGATCTGCTGAAAGTCCCTGAAACATCGGGTTGGATAACCATTCAGGAATGAACTCATTGACGCCCACTTCTTCGATGTGTTGCGCCAGGGATTCATCAGCTGCTCTTCTGTCACTGCGTTCTGATTCAGTGCGCAGTCCAGGTGTGCCGCTGATGAGAACTAGGCCCTGGACGATGTCAGGAGATTGCAAAGCTGTGTGGAGTGCAATCCGTGCGCCCATCGAATAGCCAACGAGGATGCCTGATGGCATGCACTCGGCAACATCGTTCGCAGTTTGTTGCAACGTGCGTCCTTGTGAGGCTGATTCGCCGTGACCAGGACAATCAAGGAGTGTTGCCTCAATCGAAATATGAAGTGAATCGACAACGGGTAACCACGACTCTTTGGTCTGAGTAAAGCCGTGAAGGAATGTGACAGGTGTGCCTGTGCCGCGAACGAGTGGTGCAAGCTTCACAAGGAAAGAATTCGTTCAAGCACTTTCACGAACACATCGGTTTCTTGAGCGCCCGGAATGAAGTACTTGTCGTCAATAAAGAATGCGGGGATACCAGTGACTTCTCGGTCGATTGCACCTTGGATATCTTCTTGCACGTCAGCGAGTCCGCCACCATTGTCAAGCCATGAACGAAGAGTGTCAGAATCAAAACCGCATGCGCCTGCACGTGTGAGGACAACCTCAACATCTCCAACGTCAAGTCCCTCTGTGAAATAGGCAGACAGCAAGTTTTCTTTGAATGTCACTTGGGCGTGTGCTCCATGGTTCTCCAGGACCCAGTGGAGAGCGCGGTGGCACAAGATGGTGTTGGCACGTAGAGCAATGTCCATATTGAAGGTGATGCCATCACCGGCGGCGACAGAAGTGACGTGCTGGAGGATCTGTTCGGCGCGTTCTCGGCCGCCGAACTTCTTGGCATAGGCATCAACCACAGGGGTGGGGGCACCAACCGGGGCTGTGGGGTCCAATTGGTACGCCTTGAAGACAATCTCAATAGGCTCTGTGACGCCCTTCTCTCGCAGTTGGGCGACGGCATTGTCAAAACGGCGCTTTCCTATAAAGCACCATGGGCACACAACGTCGGACCAGATTTCTACGCG
>WLHL01000012.1 GCA_009702755.1 Actinomycetota bacterium | reverse complement strand
TCACGCCAATCCATATTGTTGCGTCTTACGAACACGGTGTGTTCGTTCTTAGACCAGTAGGGATACCCGGGATAGAAGTGCGTCGTTGGCTTGATGAAGACGGACACATGGTGTGGACCCGGCCTGACATGGGTGGAATTCGCGTTGTTCTTGAACGTGTGAGCGCTCCACAGTAAATAGTGGTGCCGCCACATGATGGTCGGTTTGACAGCCATTCGTTATGGTCATACCTTGTGGCACAGCCGACGGTGGGGGGTTACCGATGGAACAGGCCATATTTGCGTTGATGAAGAGGGTGGAGCCCAGCATCACGCATATTGAGATTGAAGAATTGCAGCCCATTCCGGGTGGATTCTCTCGCGAAACATTTAAATGTGATGTTCGAGTCACACGGAACGGCGCAGAAGAAGTCTTACCGTTAATCATTCGTAAGAATCCTCCTGATGTAGAAGCAATTCTCAACACCAGCCGATCTGTGGAGCATGATCTCATCGAGGCATTGCGTCTGCGCACCACCATCCCGATTAGTCGCAGCTACGGATACGAGATGGATCCCACCCCATTCGGCGAGGCCGCAATGATTCTTGAGCGCGCATCGGGTAGTGGTCAAACTTCTGCATTGTTTAATGGCGGCGCCGACGAAGATCAGACTGAAGATGTCATCAAACATCTCTGTGAAGTACTTGTTGAGTTGCACTCAACAGATATCTCACTCATTGATCCTGATGGCGCATTGGTCGACCCGCGAGGTGTTGGCATCACTGCCGGCTCGTGGGACGAGTACATGGACAGCACGTTTGAGTACTACTTGCGTGAATACAAGACAATTGCGTGGGACCCAACGCTGATGGTTCTTCTTGACTCATTTCTGACGTTGCGACGTTTGAAGCCACGGCCAATGAAGTTGTCCGTGGTGCACGGGGACTTCAACCCAGCAAACTTCCTTTATGCAGATGGCAAAGTGACCGCACTCATCGACTGGGAGAACAGCCGTATCGGTGACCCACGAGAAGACCTTGGCTGGATGGTGCTGATGGACATTCTCAGCAATACATCAGTCATGAGTTATCCGAAGAAGGAAGGTGGATTCCTCGCGTATTACAACAAACTCACAGATCAAGACATCACGCCAGAAGAACTCGGTTACTTCACGTTGTTCGGTACCGCGAATATTGCGGTACCCATTCATCAATCGGTAGCACGGCGCATGAAGAAAGAACACCTGTTGCTACTTCCGCTTTATCTCACTCAATCAAGTATGCCTGCAATGCCTGCAATGGCTCAGTTGATGCAATACCCAGGAGCAAACGCATGAACACAGTCCCTTCCGTTGATGATCTTCTTGAAGGTTTCATCATTGCAATCAACAATGAGATTATGCCGTTTCTCAATAATCCGAAAGCAGTTGCGACTGCAGCGATGATGCAATCGTTATTGCAAGAGGTGCGCCAAGTATTACCTATCTTCGACAAGTCAATTGCTGAGGAACACAATCAGATGACGACGACATTGCGTGAGGTCGCTGCAAAACTTGAGGGCATCAGCGGCGCTGAAGCTGATCGAATTCGTGATCGTGCTGCGACTCTTGGTGCACTCTCTGATGTTGCGATTCCAGCTGATCAGTCACCTGTTCGTGAAGCCCATCAGAAACTGGGATACGCATTGCAAGACACCATTTCAGACCTTGACGTATTGCAGCGGGCGGGTGAGACGAAAGCCGATGAGGCATTGCTTCGACTTCGTGAGTTCTTGATGCCCACCATCGTTAATCATGTGGCTGCCACCAGTGTTGGCGGTGGCATGGTGGGCCGCGGCTAATTCAACCGATGTCCGGGAATGAGGCGGTGTTTCGTCGCGCAAGTGATTGCGAGACTGAATCGTGGCGCGATGAAGTAACGGGTCATGTTGATTGGTGGACGCTGTTCAGTGCCGACCGCACGCCAACATGTGGTTTGACGGTTGGAATTGCAGAAGTTCCGGTTGGAGCACCGCGCCCGCCTCGAGGCCACACACACGAACAACATGAGGTGTACTACTTCTTGTCGGGTAGCGGGGAAGTGGTGCTGAATGGCGAATCCACTGCGGTGACAACAGGGGATGCCGTATTTATTCCTGGGAATATGGAACACATGTCGGTGAACACCGGGACTGAACCGTTGCGGTTGTTGTATTTCTTCCCAGCGGATTCGTTCGCGGATATTGAATACAAATTTCCTGGTCAAAGTTAAGTTACTGATCAACTTGCAGAGACTGGCAAATCAGCTGTCGATGAATCAGAAAATTGTTGAGGCGACGCTGGACTGAAGTTGAGTGCCAGCACAGGGGTGTACGGTAGAAGTGATGATTTATAGGCAGTTCATTTCCTTGCGATTTGTTGTTGGTTCTTGAGATGTCTGCCCCTGAACGTCCTATGCCAGCGCGGGCGCCGCGACAACGTGCAGAGCAGCAACGTGCTCTTGACACCATCAATGTGGTGATCATGGCGACTGTTAAGAGACTGGAAGATGGCGGCGAAGCCGCTGTAAATATTAAGGATCTTGCTGTCGAGACGGGCGTGTCCTACGGCGCTATCTATCATCACTTCAAAGATCGAGATGGCCTGATCCGTGCCGCGCAGTTTGAAAGACTTCGTCAGCAACCAGGCGGTGACATCGTTTCGCTCGGCGCTGCTCTTGATACGCAAGGTGACTTAGTCGATTTTGTTTTGGCTATTCGTGCGATATCGATGTCTATCGCTGATCCACAACGTGCCAAAGTCCGTCTTGTGCGTTCCAGTGTGATCTCCTCTTCGTTGAACAACCCTGAGCTACGTGCCGCGCTTACTGAACTTGAGTCCGGAGTGATGGTGGAACTTGCTGCCCTCGTGGCGAAGGCGCAGCATCTTGGAATCGCAGACCCGACCCTTGATCCCAAGGCAGTTGCGGTTTACATCGAGGCATTGTCGTACGGCATTGTGTTGATGGAATTCATGGAGGACCCACCAACCCCCGATGCGGTTGCGGAACTTCTCTTCCGGGGATTCACGGCATTAATGGCCAAATGACTTTAAACCGATAAAGAATCTGTTTAGAGTGCTAAGAACAATCGAGTTCTTAGGAGACACTCATGACCAGTTTTGCCCGCCTACGTCGTCAAGCCCTTCAACTTCTTATGCCTGCTGCCGTGGTTCTCACCAGCGGTGTCGTGATCAATCAAGTATCGACTCGCACTGCAGACGCGTGGTCGTTTGGTGCCTCACCAACAGAAGCATTTGCAATCGACGGCTTTGCCGGAACAGGCGGCGAAGGTCCAGGCAGCAGTCGAGTTCTCGAGGATGCGTCAGGAAACATTTTTGTTGTGGGCTTCACTGCGGGAACGATTGATGTGGATCCAGGCACGGGGTCAACACTGGTAGGCGATGGTGCGACCGACGCGGTGAGTTACGTGGCGAAGTACTCACCAACCGGAACATTCCTTTGGGCCCGCGATTGGAAGCCAAGTGGATCGAATGAGTTGTGGGTGTACTCGGCAGATGTTGGTCCGAGCGGCTCCATCATTCTTGGCGGTGATGTGCGTGGTACCACAGGGATGGACCTTGACCCCACAAGCGGGTCTGACTTGGTGACCACTGTGAGCAGCGATCCGTTTCTTCTTCGATTGAATGCTGACGGAACATACGGATGGGGTTCATCGTTCCCAGTTACAGGCGGTGGAGGAGGAAATATCTCGGTGCTGGATGTCTCATCCACGGGCGCCATCGTTGCGGGGATTAATTATGAGAACACACTCACATTGCCCGGACAACCTGGTATTTCTTCAGCAGGAGGCTCAGACGCCGCGATTGTTCAGTTTGATGCGACAGCGTCGGCAGTCACATGGTTTGCAACTGTTCGTGGATCAGGAACCGAAGGGGTCGCAAGCGTGGATGTTGCGTCTAATGGCACGGTCTACGTCAGTGGAGGTCTGGCAAGTGCAAGTGTGACGGTCACTGATTGGGTCACGACAATGACAACTGTGACTCGTTCTGGTTCGGCAACTCAGAATTCGTATTTTGCATCGTTCAGTAATGCAGGTGTCATCCAGTTTGCGGTACCACGTTCTTTAGGAGCAGTGAATAATTGGCCGCGTTCGGCTGCACTCTCTTCATCGGGAACTCTTCTCTCTCAACTCGATTCAGGAGAGCTAGTAGAAGTATCTACGGCTGGAGTCATCACATCGAGAGGAACAATCGCTGCAAACATTCTTGGTCTTGAGTATCTCCCGTCGGGTGAAGTTGTCGCGGTCGGAAAATTCAGTGCAGTGACTGATTTTGACCCTACAACGGGACTTCAGAGCAGAACACCGGCAGGTTCTGACGATGCTTTCGTTCTTCGCTTGAAGTCAAACTTCGAATTCGGATCTCTGCATCTCTTTGCGACTGCAAGTCTTGATCAAGTTGATTCGCTTTCATTGTCGTCCTCGGGGAGATACCTCGTGAGTGGTCGTAGTTTGGCTGCATCAATGAACCTGTCGAACACTGATAACCCAGGAACGTATACGCGGTCTGGATCTGCTGATGGTTTCGTGTTCGTCGTTCGCTACGACACGAGTGGCACAACCGGAACTACGACAACAACCACAACTACGACAACAACGATTGCCGCAACAACTACGACAACTGTTCCTGCGGCTGCAGCTCCAGCATCTGCAAGTTATTCAACAGGTAATAAGAAGGTCACCGTGAAATGGAGTGCATCAAGTGGTGCTGCCAGTTACAACGTGATGTCGTCATCAGGCACGACGCTGTGTACCAGTTCTGCATCATCGTGCGTGGTGTCTTCATTGAAGAACGGAAAGTTGTACTCCCTCACAGTGAAGAGTGTGAACTCTGCCGGAGTTTCCTCAGCAACCGGGACACTGGTCAAGGTGATTCCAGGCTTCACCTTGAAGGCAACGTCATACAAAGTGAAGAAGTCGCCATTGTTGGCATCAATCGTCACGACGCCGTCAAAAGGTGTTCGCAAGTGGCAGAAGGTGTCAGGAAGTTGCGTAATTCGTTCCGGACGCTTAGTGCTACCCAAAACTGCCGGTACATGTCGTGTGAAGTTGTCAGTAGCTAAGTCGTCCAGCTATCCCGCCATGAGCACAACAGTGACGGTGACGATAACAAAGTAGACAACAGTGTCTTGGCTGCGTTGATCACACCTCCGATCAACATCACGCATCTGATCAACACAGATGGCGCCAGGAATAAGAAAAGCCCCGCTCAGACCGAAGTCCGAGCGGGGCTTTTCTTTAGTTGTTAGAACCGGTCGAGGTTCATTACCTTTGTCCAGGCTGCAACGAAGTCACGAACAAACTTCTGCTTTGCATCGTCCTGTGCGTACACCTCGGCGATGGAACGAAGCTGTGAGTTTGATCCGAAGATCAAGTCGTTGCGTGTTCCCTTCCAGGTAACTGCACCGGTCTTGCGGTTGCGACCTTCGAAGATCTCTTCGGACTTATCGGTTGGTGTCCAATCGATGTTGATGTCCAAGATGTTCACGAAGAAGTCGTTGGTCAAAACGCCAGGCTTCGATGTCAAGACTCCGTGGTCTGACTGCTTGAAGTTTGCATTGAGTGCACGCAAGCCACCGACAAGGACTGTCATCTCTGGGGCGGTCAATGTGAGCAATGCAGCCTTCTCCAACAGAAGCTGCTCTGTTGGAAGTGCATGACCTGCACGTAAGTAGTTACGGAAGCCATCGAATGTTGGCTCGAGCACTGCGAAGGAATCCACGTCTGTCTGTGCAGCGGTTGCATCGCCACGGCCAGCTGTGAATGGCACTTCAACGGAAACTCCTGCGTCCTTTGCTGCCTTCTCGATTGCGGCGTTACCGCCGAGCACGATGAGGTCTGCAATGGAGATGCCGGTATCTGCACTGAGCTTTTCGTACACAGCAAGAACCTTTGCAAGCTCTGCTGGGTTGTTTGCTTCCCAGTCCTTCTGTGGTGCCAAACGAATGCGTGCGCCGTTTGCGCCGCCACGCTTGTCAGTACCGCGGAAGGTAGATGCTGATGCCCATGCTGTACGGACCAACTCTGCAGCAGAGATTCCGCTTGCAAGAATTGCTGCCTTCGCCTTGGCGATTTCCTTGTCCTTTGGAGCCTTGCCTGCTGCTGGAATTGGATCCTGCCAGATGAGGTCTTCCTTTGGAACCAATGCACCGAGGTAACGAGCCTTTGGACCCATGTCGCGGTGTGTCAACTTGAACCATGCGCGTGCGAATGCATCTGCAAGCTTGTCTGGGTTCGCGTAGAAGTCCTTCGAGATCTTGAGGTACTCAGGATCAAACTTCAATGCAAGGTCAGCTGTTGTCATGATTGGTGCATGTGAGCGTGATGCGTCATGTGCGTCGGGCACGGTTCCTGCAAGAGCGCCGCCCTTTGGAATCCACTGCTGTGCACCTGCTGGTGACTTGGTGAGTTCCCAATCATTTTCAAGAAGGATCTTGAAGTAGTCGTTGTCCCACTGGATGGGGTTCGTTGTCCATGCACCTTCGATACCGCTGGTGATGGTGTCAACGCCACGGCCTGTGCCCATGGAGTTCAACCAACCAAGACCCATTGCCTGCAATGGTGCTGCCTCTGGCTCGCGGCCGACGTACTTGCCTGGGTCACCGGCACCATGTGCCTTACCGAAGGTGTGTCCACCTGCAACGAGTGCAACTGTTTCTTCGTCGTTCATTGCCATGCGTGCGAATGTTTCGCGAACGTCACGTGCGGACAACACTGGGTCTGCAACGCCGTTCGGGCCTTCGGGGTTCACATAGATGAGACCCATCTGCACTGCACCAAGTGGGTTGTCGAGTTGACGGTCACCCTTGTAGCGCTCGTCGCCCAACCACTGTGTTTCTGGACCCCAGTACGCCTCGTCTGGTTCGTACACATCTGCACGTCCACCGGCGAATCCAAATGTCTTGAAGCCCATTGTGTCCATGGCAACGGTGCCAGCGAGAACCATGAGGTCTGCCCATGACAACTTGTTGCCGTACTTCTGCTTGATTGGCCACAGCAAACGACGAGCCTTGTCGAGGTTGCCGTTGTCTGGCCACGAGTTCTGTGGTGCAAAGCGATGCATGCCTGTACCTGCGCCGCCGCGACCGTCTGCAATGCGGTATGTACCGGCTGCGTGCCATGTCATACGAACAAAGAATGGTCCGTAATGTCCGTAGTCGGCTGGCCACCACTCTTGTGAGTCGGTCATCAAAACTGTGAGGTCTTTGACAACTGCGTTGAGGTCAAGCTTCTTGAACTCTTCTGCATAGTTGAAGGCTGGATCCTGCGGGTCACCTGTTGTTGGGTTGTTGTGCAGGATCTTGATGTTCAGGTTGTTTGGCCACCAATTAAAATTGGCTGTGCCCATATCGGCGGCAGTAAAGGAGCCGCTGGTAAACGGGCACTGACTGGATTCTTGTGTACTCATGACTCCCATTCTCGTGGAATTTGGTACATAAGACAAATAGTTGTTTCTTGGGGTTACCATAAGAAGTACTTATGTCGTGGCCTACATTCCAGCAACTGCGGTATCTCGTGGCGATTGCCGATGCCGGCACATTCGGGGCCGCCGCCGATGAGGAGTTTGTCTCCCAGCCAGCCCTCAGCGCCCAGATCAAAGAGTTGGAACGAAAGCTGGGCGTCACCTTGTTCGAGCGCTCTTCTCGGGGAGCCCTTCTCACAACCCAAGGGTCTGAAGTGGTGGAACGTGCGCGCATCATCTTGCGTGAGATGAATGACCTCGTCGGTACCACTCATTATGAGGGGGAGCGCTTGCGTGGTCGAATCGGTCTGGGCGTCATCCCGACACTTGCACCATATGTTCTACCTGATGTCGTGCGTTCCGTGATGACAACGCACCCTGACGCAGAACTCCATATTCACGAGTTACAAACTGTGCATCTTCTTGAATCACTGCGACGAGGTGTCATCGACTTCGGTTTGCTTGCGTTGCCGATTGGTTCAGAAGAATTTGCTACTGAAGCAATCGGTCTCGACAACTTTGTGTTGGCAATGTCGGAGTCGCATCCACTGGCGAAAGCGAAGTCGCCAGTGAAGTTGGATGTGTTGCGCGATGAGCGAGTGATCCTTCTGGAAGAAGGTCATTGTTTGCGTGACCAAGTGACACACGTGTGTCAGTTGGCGTTTAGCGAACCCAGTGAAGTACAGGCAACAAGCATGGCCACGTTGGCACAGATGGTTGCCGCCGGTCTCGGAGTCACTCTGCTGCCAGAGTGCGCGGAGAAAATCGAAGCAGGCCCGGGTCGCGGCATCGTGACACGCAAGTTTGTGGGAGTGCCCCCGAATAGGACCGTGGGCCTTGTGTGGCGCAAATCTTCCCCCTATTCACAAGCGTTCACAGAGCTGGCAGAGCTCTTGGCACCTACGAAATAGAACTCATTCCTGCGGGCGTCGCAGAGGCCTTGGAAGAGGTGCAAGGCTGTTGCTATGAGCACAGACAAGCCACAGAAAATCACTGGAAACATGCGCAACGTTCGCTATGGCGAAGTGTTGGGAGTATTCGTTCGTGGGTCTGATCTGTATGCAGAAGTGTGGGGCACGCAGATGCTGCACGATTGCCCAATGGAGTGGTGGAACTCGTTGGACCCTGAAGCGCTGAAGACGGAACTTGGTGCGTTGGGAATCAAGATGAATGGCCCACGCAACTGGGTGCTTGATGGTTTCGGTAATAAGACCGCCCATATCGAACCTGTGATTCGTGATTTCAATGGTTTGCCGATGCGTCGTATTGCAACAGTGGAGTTTGAGCCAGGCGCGAAGCCAGGAACTGCTCCATATGAAATTCGTCGAGTGAATCGTGGTGCGGTTTTCTTCTGGGACAAGGGCACTGAGGTGTACGAACTAGTGCGCCCCGATGGTGAGGCGTATGTGATGCAGGCTTTGTGCACCGCTGTTGACACAACACTTTCTCTTGAGAATCTCTCTGAGCTGGGAAGCAAGTTGGCCTTGCCCGAGGGCTGGTCGTATCGCACGCGCATTCTGGAAGAGGACCTTGTCGTGGATACCTCGGATCACCTTGCCACTGTTGTGCAGGACGAATTAGAGAACACGTACACCCTGCCGTACTGAGATGTCCGCTAGACATAAAGGGTGATTGAGCCTCGCCAGATCTCCTTCGATAAAGAAGCGATTGCTGCGCTGTCGCAGATTGTCGGAATCATGACGGACCAAGTGCAGTTGGCAGAACGCCACACACGTTGGAACGTGGAGCATCTCATTGATCTTGATGAGCGGCTCTTCTCGCACGAAGACGGTCAACCCATTACTCTTGGTATTGAGGACGCGGCGTTACTGCTTGAAGGAATGGCATTCACTGAAATCATGTCGGTGGAGTTTCCATGGTTTGAGATGGTCCAGTGGACAACAGATTTTGTCACGACTGAGTTACGTCAACATTGGACGCAAGAGCAGTGGGAAGCGTTCGCAGGTCGCGACCAGTGACGTCGGATGTGCAACATCATCCGCATCGCAGGCGGTTTCGAGGCCGCGGGTATTTTCAACGAGTAGGTCCCGGACTCATCACGGGTGCAGCGGATGATGATCCATCAGGCATCGGTACGTATTCCCAAGTGGGTGCAGCTTTTGGGTTCACTTTGTTGTGGTCCACATTGGTGGCGTTGCCCTTAGCGATTGCAGTGCAAGAAGCAACCGCACGTCTGGGTCTTTCCTCTGGACAAGGCCTCGCATCACTGATTCGACGCGAGTTTCCGAAGTGGGTCTTGTATGTCGCAGTGGTGTTGGTCGTGAGTGCAAACTCTTTCAACATCGGTGCGGACTTAGGGTCGATGGCTGCTGCAACGCGATTGATTATTCCTGTTCCGCACATCATTCTTGTGCTGCTCTTCACAGCAGGAATGGCTTCTCTTGAAGTTTTTGTGCCATATCACAAGTACTCACGCGTGCTGCGGTGGCTGTGCGTGTCTCTTCTGTCGTATGTGTTGGTGTTGTTCATTGTGAAAGTGCAGTGGGCAGATGTTGTGCGCGGATTACTGGTTCCTGAATTCACTTTCAACAAAATCACGATTGCTGCACTGATCGCACTCTTCGGCACAACGATTTCTCCGTATCTCTTTTTCTGGCAAACCAGTGAAGAGGTAGAAGAGTTGCGAGAGCATGGGACAACGCGCCTGAGCCCCGAGCATTGGGGTGGTCATTTGCGTGCCATGCGTGGTGACGTGATGGCGGGGATGACAAGTGGCGTGTTCGTGATGTTCGCGATCATGGTGACGTCGGCCGCGACGCTGGGACAAGCAGGAATCACGCAAATTGGTACTGCTGAAGAAGCGGCGATGGCGCTGGAGCCCCTGGCGGGAAGTGCTGCGAAGTATCTGTTTGCAATTGGCATTGTGGGAACAGGGTTATTGGCTGTTCCTGTTCTCGCGGGCTCCACGTCGTATGCGCTTGCAGAAACCTTCGGATGGCGTGAAGGCCTCAGTTTGAAGATGTCTCAGGCCAAGGCGTTCTACATGGTGATTGTCGGCTCGATGTTGTTGGGCCTCGGCATGAACATGGCCGGGCTGGACCCTGTGCGTTCGTTGTATTGGTCAGCAATTTTGAACGGACTCTCAGCACCACCGTTGATTGTGATGATTTTGATTCTCTCGCGGCGCAAACATGTGATGGGCGAGCACACCAGTGGACGTGTGTCGACAACTTTGATTGCAGTTGCTGCTGCGGTGAGCTCTGTTCTTCCGCTCGCGTACTTCTTTGCGAAGTAGACGATTTATGCCGTCAGAGGTTTTGCGAGGCGAAGCGTTGAGAGTTTGTCGGGCTCACTGAGACCTGCCAGTGCAAGTTCGAAATCAGGAATCTCATACACGGCACCATCGTCGGTGATCATGATGAAACGACTGAACCGCGCAAGGAACGTGCGGTCGTGGCTCACGGCAATCACTGTTCCTTCGAAACCTTCGAGTGCCATCTCGAGCGCTTCGGAAGATTCGATGTCAAGGTTGTCCGTGGGCTCATCAAGCAACAGCACATTGTGACCAGCGAGTTCCAGCATCAGAATTTCAAGTCGCGCTTTCTGACCGCCGGAGAGTGTTTGGAACTCTTGTTTGGCATTGGTGCGCAGTCCGTAGCGGGCAAGTGCGCCCATTGACTTTTGTTCGTCGATCAGTTTGTCGCGCACAATGTCCACGCACTGACGACCTTTGTATTCAGGGCGATCATTGATTTGGTTGAACATGCCCACAGATGTTCGCGGCCCAAAAGTGATGTCGCCGGCCAGTGCCTCACTCTTGCCATCCAAGGCATTCAAGAGATGCGTCTTGCCGGTTCCGTTCGGACCAATGAGGCCGACGCGCTCACCGAAGTGAATCTCGTCGGAGAACGGCATGAAGAGGTCGCCAACGGCGACACTTTCAAACTTCACCACGCGACGAGCGGAGTCGGCACCAGTAAAGCGCACGAAGATTTGTTGGTCTGCAACGGGCGGGGGAGGAGGGCCAGCTTTTACAAACTTTTCCCAGCGCGTTTCCGCGCCGTTTGCTTTTGTCGCGTTCTTGAAGTTCTGCGCTGCACGCTGCTTCATTATTTTCATGTGGTGGAACAAGCGACGTTCTTCATCGTTCCAACGCTTGAGGTCGTCACCCATGAGTTCCTGGCGCTTCTGACGTGCTTCAGGGAAGGTGGTGTACGAGCCTCCGTGTACCCAACAGCCAGAACCTTCGACAGCGATGATTTTGGTTGCGACGCGCTCAAGAAGAACGCGGTCATGGCTCACCATCAAGATGGTGCTCTTGCAACGGCGAATTTCTTCTTCTAGCCATGCGCGGGTGGGAATGTCGAGGTAGTTGTCGGGTTCGTCAAGGAAAAGAACATCGGCTCCGGAGTTCAGCAACAAATCAAGAACAAGGCGCTTACGTTCGCCACCTGAAAGTTCTCGCACAAGACGAGAGGCGAAGTCGATCACGGGAGTCTTCACACTGCGTTGTGCGGCAGCAGACCATTGGGTTTCAAGGTCGTAGCCACCGAGGTCACCCCAGTCGCCGAGAGCTTCTGCATACGCCATGCCATCGTCTTCGCCGGCCATCATTGCTTTCTCTGCTGCGAACAAACGCTTGCCTGCATCACGCAATGCAGGTGGTGCCACTTCGATCAACATGTCTCGTAACGAATCATCAGGACTGCTCATGCCCACGTCCTGGGTCATCTGCAAAAACGTGCCACCAATACTGAATTCGCCATCGTCTGGTTCGTATTGACCAGTCAGAATCTTGAGGATGGTGCTCTTGCCCACACCATTCGGGCCAACGATGGCTGCGTGCTCGCCAGCGGACACGCCAAAGCTCACATCAAAGAACAACTGTTCAGCACCCGGTGGGGAATACGCCAATTCAGAAACCACGATGTTGCTCACGGCTTTCCAGTATGGCGAGAAGTATCGTCAATGAGGTGCCAAAACATGAGTTGAATCAGTTGCAAGCTGTGTTGTGGGACATGGACGGCACCATTGTTGATACCGAGCCATATTGGTTTGAAGCCGAATACAAGGTGGTCGCAGAACACGGTGATTCGTGGAGCGATGAGCTAGCGAAATCAGTCGTGGGGTTCGATCTTCTTGACTCGGGACGCTTCATGATCGAACACGGTGGTGTTCGGTTGACGCCCCATGAGATTGTTGAACTCATGCTCGACAGCGTGGTCACCAACTTGAAGCGTGAAGTGCCGTGGCGACCCGGTGCGCGTGAATTGCTCGCAGATGTTCGCGCGGCTGCGATACCAACAGCACTTGTCACGATGTCGTGGCGTCGTTTCGCGACAGAAGTTGTTGATGCATTGCCGCAGGGCGCTTTTGATGTCTCGGTTGTGGGAGATGATGTGGAGCGTGGCAAGCCACACCCAGACCCATATCTCTTGGCTGCCGAACGTCTTAGTGTGGACATTACGAAATGCGTCGCGATTGAAGATTCGCCAACTGGTGTTGCGTCGGCGTTGGCAGCCGGTGCGTATGTACTCGCGGTGCCTCATCATGTCGATGTACCCATGCGACACGATGTGAATGGCCGCATGATTCGCCGTGAAACTCTCGCGGGCATCACTGCTGCAGAACTTGCGTCGTTTGTGATCTAGTCCTCTCAGCGCAGGATAAGGCCGTGCGCTGACTTATATCGTTTCCGATATAATTGGAATATGCCCAAAGAAATGGCCTCGCGAAACTTGATTCACATTGCACGTCTCCGATCAGGAATGTCGCAGATTGAGCTTGCACGTGCAGCAAAGACCAGTCAGCCAGCTATCTCGGCCTATGAATCTGGCAAGCGATCGCCATCGGTGGAGACTTTGACTCGTTTGCTGGCGGCTGCAGGGTTCGAATTGCGTATGCAATTGGCTACTCCAGATTCTCATGATGCCTCACGAAAGAGCGCGGAAAAACTATTGCCCAAATCTCAAGTGCAGGGACACATCAATCGCGAACGAAAGCGATTGACATCCAATGGGCGAGGTAAGAAAACCTAGCTCTCGAGTTCGGTGGTGTATTCCAACCACTCGTTCTCTAAGCGTTCAATGTCGGTCTGTACTTCGGCAAGAGAGGTGCTCAGCGCTGCAAGTTTCTCGTGATCATTGCCGGCTTTGCTGATGGAGCCCTCAAGATCTGCGCGGCGCTTGTTGCGCTTTTCTTGATCTTTCTCGTTGTTCGCAATGAGACGACTCAATGTACTGGGACTGCGCTTGGCCTTTGGCTTAGATGCAACAGGTTGTTGCGGAGCAGTTACCGTTTTTTGTGCACCCGTGCGTTGTGCGGGCATGTTGCGTGATGATGCAGGACGTGCGCTGCGCATCTTCAACCAGGCATCCACGCCGCCCACCATGAGAGATGCACCGCCTTCGCCATCAAGCGAGAGAATTTCCTCCACAGTGCGGTCAATGAATGCACGGTCGTGACTCACAACGACAACAATGCCGGGCCAATCATCGAGGTAATCCTCGAGCGCACGCAAGGTGTCGAGGTCGAGGTCGTTCGTTGGTTCGTCGAGCAGCAACACATTGGGTTGTTCAATCAGTGTGAGCATCAACTGCAATCGGCGACGCTCTCCGCCGGACAATGTTCCGATCGGTGCAAACTGTGCATCACCATCGAACCAGAAGCGCTTCATGAGCAGTAGGTCTTCGACTGATGGATTTCCTTTATCGCCGGCCACGGCGTCGCGCACGCGCTTACTCAAGTCGAGGTCGCGACCCAACTGGTCGTAGTAACCCACTTTGACTGTGCGGCCAATGTCGATGGTGCCGGCTGTTGGCGTGAGACGACCTGCCACCATGTCGAGCAATGTGCTCTTGCCGGCACCGTTCGGCCCGACAATGCCGAGTCGATCACCGGGCTCTAACGCATGTTCAAACGGACGCAGCACCATGTTGCCGTCGGGCCATGTGAATGCAACACCATGAAATTCGATGCCTTTTGAACCGAGTCGCTTGCTGCCGAGGTCAAGTCCAAGTTCGCCTTGGCGTACAGGGCCCTCAGCCTTTTGCGCGATGAGAGCTTCAGCTGATGCAATGCGTGCCTTTGGCTTAGCTGTACGTGCCGGTGCACCACGACGCAACCATGCAAGTTCTTTCTTCGCGGCGTTCTTGCGTACTTGTTCTGCGGTTGCTGCGTTCTCTTCACGCTCGGCGCGTGCGGTGAGATACGCGGCATAGCCCGAACCTGCGTTAATGCCTTGTGGAATGTGCAGGTAGCCGTGTCCGCGATCAAGTTCAAGAACGCGATTGGTTACCTTGTCGAGAACATGACGGTCGTGCGTGACCATGATGAGTCCGCCGTTGTACTTCGCTAACCACTCTTCGAGAAACGCGATGGCATCAAGGTCGAGATGGTTGGTGGGTTCGTCAAGAATGAGACAGTCCCATTCGCCGGCAAGCAATTGCGCCAAGGCAACACGCTTCTGTTGACCACCAGAGAGTTCTGTGGTGTCGGCATCGCCCATGGCGCCCATGCCTAACTTGTCGAGCATCGCATCGCCTTGCCATGTGCCACCACATGCATCGCGCACCGAACCTGCAGGTAATTGTGGAATCTGTGGGAGAACACCGATGCGTGCACTGCGACCGCGACGAACAACACCGGCTTCGGGGTCATCTTGACCAGACAAAAGACGCAACAAGGTGCTCTTGCCGCAGCCGTTCAAGCCGACGACACCTAAACGGTCGCCGGTGCTCACGGTGACCGAGACATCGCTAAACAACGCGCGTCCCGGACGCGAGGCACGAAGGCCTTCGGCGTCAATGAGAATCATGTCAGTCCCTACTGCCCGCGATGATCGGGGTGAGAGTTAACGATGGTTCGTCTGCTTCAAGTCGTTGCAAGCGATAGCGACTTTGGAACAACGCAACAAGTGCATCATCGCTGCGACGAAGAATACGAATGCCACCAATTTCGCGTAAGCGTGGAGCTGTCTCTTTGTCGGTGATGCGAATGGCTTGGTAGTCGGCACTCAAGATTTCGGTGGGTGCATTGAACTCGTGTGCAAGACGATGCGCGAGTACTTCAAACTGTAATTGACCAACAGCGGCAAGGATGGGGTCGGCATCTCCCATGTCGGGGTCGCGCAGCACCTGCACAACACCTTCTTCGTCAAGTTGCTGGAGACCACGGCGGAACTGCTTGAACTTTGAAGAATCAAGCGGACGAGCAGTGGCAAAGACTTCAGGGGCGAAACGGGGGAGAGCAGGGAATTGAACACTCTTGCCTGCATGCAACGTGTCGCCAATTTGTAATCCTGAGGTGTTGACCAAACCAATCACGTCACCGGGATACGCCTCTTCAATTGTTTCGCGCTCGGAACCAAATGCTGTCGTGGCGTACTTCGTGCCCACATTCTTTTCGGTGCGAGCACAATCAACATCCATGCCGCGTTCAAACTTGCCACTACAAATACGTGCGAAAGCGATGCGGTCACGATGATTCGGGTCCATGTTGGCCTGAATCTTGAAGATGAATGCAGCGAAGTCGTTATCAAGTGGTCGGGGGTCGCCATTGATGTCGTTACGTGGTGCAGGCGCTGGTGCAAGATCGACAATCGCATCAAGAATCATCTGCACACCAAAGTTGGTGAGCGCCGAGCCAACGAAGACGGGTGTGCTCTCACCTGCAAGGAAGCTTTCAAGATCAACATCGGCGCCAATGGCATCAAGAAGTCCGATGCCGTCGAGTGCTTGTTGCCATGCAGCGCCCTCTTCTTCTGCGGCGACTTCGGGGCTCACCACTTCTTCGGGAGCGATTGATGCGCCACGAGCAACGCGTGTGAAACGAATGAAGTCACCAGTGCGACGATCAATCACGCCGCGGAAGTCACCCGACTGACCAACGGGCCATGTTGCCGGGGTAGGGCGCAAACCGATCTGCTGTTCGACTTCATCGAGAAGTTCAAGAGGGTCTCGACCGGGGCGGTCGTACTTGTTGAAGAACGTGATCACAGGAAGATTCTGTGAACGACACACCTCAAACAATTTGAGTGTTTGCGGCTCGATACCTTTTGCAACGTCGAGCACCATGATGACTGCGTCGACAGCAGAGAGAACGCGGTAGGTGTCTTCGGAGAAGTCACGGTGACCAGGTGTGTCGAGAAGATTGAAGATGCAGTCGCGATAGGGGAACTGCAGAACGGTGGAAGAAATCGAGATGCCGCGCTGGCGTTCCATCTCCATCCAGTCAGAGGTGGCTGCACGACGATCGCCGCGAGCCTTGACGGCGCCACCGGTCTGGATAGCGCCTGCATAGAGAAGGAACTTCTCGGTGAGGGTGGTTTTGCCCGCGTCAGGGTGCGAAATGATGGCAAAGGTGCGCCGAGAGGCGGCTTCACTCAGGATTTCGGGGGCTTCAGGCACTCATCAATTCTACGGGGCTCGTCCCATATCGCTTGAAAGGGCTTCACGAAATGATGACTAATGTTTCGTCATGCCATCAGCCTCTCGTTCCTCTCGAGTTGAGGCCCTCCTTGACCAAATGACTCTGGAAGAGCAGGTCAGTGTGCTGGCAGGTTCCAATATGTGGAACACAGTGCCGAATGAGCGACTGGGTATTCCCAAATTGCGCGTGAGTGATGGGCCTGCGGGAGTACGCGGTAGCCGTTTTGATGGCCCTGCTTCCATGAACATTCCCTGCAGTACAGCAATTGCTGCATCGTGGGATATGGCGCTTGTGCGTGAGATCGGCGAACTGCTGGGTCGTGAGTTGGAAGCCAAAGGTGCACGCGTTCATTTGGCCCCCACTGTCAATTTGCATCGCACGCCCGTTGGTGGTCGCAACTTTGAATGCATGAGCGAAGATCCTTTGCTCACGGCACTCACGGCTCTGGAGTATGTGAAGGGTGTTCAATCGCATGGTGTCGCAAGCTGCATCAAGCACCTAGTTGGCAACGACACTGAATTTGAACGCATGACGATTGATTCACAAATTGATGAGCGCACGTTGCGTGAGATGTATCTGTATCCGTTTGAGCGCTCGGTGAAAGATGCGGACGTTATGTCCATCATGACGAGTTACAACCGCATCAACGGCCCATACGCAGCTGACTCTGAATGGTTATTGCAAAGCGTTGTTCGTGATGAGTGGGGCTTTGATGGTGCGTTCATCAGTGACTGGTATGGATTGCACTCCACGGCAGAAGGTGTGAACGCCGGACTTGACCTTGAGATGCCCGGGCCGACCTTGCACCGAGGGCAGAAACTGATTGATGCTGTGAACAACGGCGATGTGTCTGCAGATGTTGTGCGCACCCGTGCACGCAATGTGTTGCACCTCATGGAACGAACGGGTGCTCTTGATGCGCCACCCGGGCCAGAAGGCTCTCGTGATGATGCACAAGATCATGCAACGTTGCGACGCGCCTCAGCAGCCGGAATGGTGTTATTGCAAAATAACAACGCTGTTTTGCCGTTGGTACCTACTGGCATCAAGACCATTGCGGTACTCGGGCCGAATGCGTCCACTGCAACAGTGATGGGCGGTGGCAGTGCGCATGTCACACCGACGCGTGTTTCTCATCCGCTTGATGCGTTGATGAATCGATTGCAGCCGTTGGGTATCTCTGTGGAGCATTCCGCGGGATGCAACATCAATAAGAAGTTGCCAGAACTCGATATTCGCAATCTTCGTGATGTGCACATGGATTACTTCAATGATGTCGAGCAGATGGATAACCCAAGTGCTGTACCCGATATGGCCGGAACAACTGGAGTCTTTCGTCTGTTGTGGACTGGTGACCCATTGGGAAGACGCGAGCCAAACATCAGTTTCGGTGCTCGCATGTCCGCAGTGTTTACGCCGCACGTGTCGGGCGAATGGTCTTTCAGTCTTGAATCAGTTGCAGCATCGCGGATCATCATTGATGGCGCCATTGTCCTCGACAACGCTGACGTCCCTTCTGGCGGTTCCTTCTTCGGAATGGGTAAGCCAGAGACCATTATCAAGATTGCTTTAGAGGCAGAACGCGAATACTCATTTGTTGTCGAGGTCCGTCATACGCCAATAGGTAGCGGACTGAGCGGTTTGACCATCGGTGCGATGGGTCCGATTGATCATGATCAATTAGGCGAAGCGATCGACCTTGCTGCACGTAGTGATGTATCGGTGATTGTCGTTGGAACTAATGATGATTGGGAGAGCGAAGGCTGGGACCGCGAGACCATTGATCTCCCCGGCAAGCAAGACATTCTCATTCATGAAGTTGCAAAGGTGAGCAAGCGCACCATTGTTGTGATCAATGCTGGTTCTCCTGTCGCGATGCCGTGGTTGAACGAAGTCGATGCTGTGTTGTTCACGTGGTTCGCTGGTCAAGAGATGGGTGATGCCCTTGTTGATGTATTGCTGGGCGATGTTGAACCATCGGGTCGTTTGCCAGTCACGATGCCACGACGCATGGAAGACACGCCAGCAGCAGAACATCATCCGGGTCGAAACGGTGTCGCGAAGTATCTCGAGGGCCGTCTCATCGGGTATCGCTGGTACGACACCATTGGTCGCGAACCGCAGTTCCCATTTGGTTTCGGTTTGGGTTATGCCGATGTGTTGGTCACTGATGCAGCGAGCAGCGGAACCCACATGGTGACGACGACGTTGCAAAACACATCGCAGCGTGATGGTGTGCAAGTGGTACAGGTGTATGCCCACCTCGTGAATCGCGATGGGCTATCCAATGATGAGCCATTCCAAAGGCTGGTCGGTTGGTCTCGTGTGGTTGTTCCTGCTGGCGCATCGGTAAACGCTGTGGTGAAGCTTGATCGCGATGCGTATCGCACGTGGGATATAGAAGCCAGCTCCTGGACGCAGTGGAGTGGGGATGTTGAACTCCGCGTGGGCACCAGCTCGCGTCACATGACGCACTTCTTGTCGATCAGTGTTTGAGGTGAAAACTCTTTGGCCTCACGTAGGGTGAGAAGCCAAGGCTGCTGAGGGCGATACCTGAGCCTGTGTCTTTGACGCCTGTCCACACAAGAGCTGGGTCGACATAGTCGCAGCGATTCATGAATACGGTGCCGGTCTCTAGTTGGTTGCCAATGTGTTCAGCAGCAGCAATGTCATTTGTCCAGACAGAACATGTGAGTCCGTAGGGTGAATCATTCATCAAGCGAATCGCTTCGGCATCGTCACGCACTCGCATGATGCCAATGACAGGGCCAAACGATTCCTCGCGCATGATGTCCATGGAGTGATTGACATCAACCAAAACTGTGGGACCCATGTAGGCCGTGCCTGGGGCAGTGGCTGCGAAATGTGATTCATCAACAAGTGCTCGAGCGCCACCAGCAATTGCAGCAGCGACTTGTCCGCGGACGAACTCTGCAGCAGTCGCGTTCACCATTGGGCCAATAGTGGTTGCGGCATCCATTGGGTTGCCAAGCACATACTGCTTCGTTAGTTCAACAAAGCCATCAACGAACTGGTCGTACACGGAGTCATGAACGTAGATACGTTCGATACCACAGCATGATTGACCGCTGTTGAAGAAAGCGCCATCGACATTCTCACCAATGGCATACGCAATGTCGGCATCAGCACGCACATACGAAGGGTCTTTGCCACCAAGCTCTGTGCCGACACCGATGAAGCGACCTGCAGCTGCGCGTTCCATTGCAGCACCACCGTTCACACTTCCTGTAAACACCACAAAGTTGATCCGTGAATCACCAATAATCTTTTCTACATGCGCATGTGAGGCGTGAATATGCTGAAAGACACCAGCAGGAAAGCCGACTGCATCACATGCCTGGCTAAAACGTTCTGCACATAGCAATGTTTGTGATGCATGCTTCATGATCACGGTGTTGCCAGACAGAAGTGCGGGAACAAGTGAGTTGATGGCGGTGAGATACGGATAGTTCCACGGCGCCACAATCAACACGGTGCCCACTGGTTCGCGTCGAATGAACTTTGTGAAGCCATCAACTTGTGGAACAGCAATGTCTGCAAGGTTGTCGCCGGCAATGCTCATCATGTGGCGGGCGCGTTCCTGCACACCACGTAAAATTTCATTCGGGGTGTATCGCACGGGGCGACCCATCTGTTGTGAAATTTCCGGAGCGATTTCCTCAACGTGATCGATGAGCCACTGCACCATTGCTTCGCACAAACGAATGCGCTCGTCTAATGATGTTGCTCGCCATTCGATGCGTGCGGCAGTCGCTGCTGACAGAACCGCTTCAACACGTGCATCATCAGCCAGTTCACGCTCAGCGATAACTGAATCGTCAATAGGGGAGATGATGCGGTGAATCACGTAGGCAAGACTGCGCGGCGAACAGGACGGTCCCAGCCAGGCTGACCTGTTGGCTTCGGACTTGGCCACAAGCCAGGTCCCATTTCCAAAATGCCGTGGTGTGTTGAGTAATCAGCCATCAGGTTCAGGAATGGTGCGGCATCAAATGCTTCGGGGCCTTGCACGCCAGTCATATTCCATGTGCCGTTGGCCAAGAGCTCTAATGCAATAACTGGACACACTGCTGTTTGCCACAACACTGCTTGTGAACCCCATTCGCGCATTGTCGTTTCATTGTCGGCCACGTGATACAGGTAGACCTCGCGTGGATTGCCGTCATACAAACCGCGCACCCAAGTGCCAGCACATGTTTTGCCATGCATGAGATGACCCAACTTTGCGGGGTTGGGCAATACTGCGGCTAACACGTCACGCGGTGCAACAGACGCATCGCCAACTCGAACTTTCTCGGTGCTGTCAAGACCGAGATACGCAAATGTCTTCAACCAGTCGATGAACTCTGCGCCGAGACCGTATTTGAATGTGACGCGATCGCAATCAACTTCGCGTGGAATCAGAATGACTTCTTCGTGTTCTACGTTTACGCATTCAACAGGACCAATGCCGGCGGGGAAGTGGAAGACCTCAGGTTCACTGAAACAATCAGTGGTGTAGAGGCCACGATTCTTTTCCCAAATAACGGGAGGGTTCAAACATTCTTCAATGGTTGTCCAGATGGAGAATGTAGGCGCGAAATCGAAACCGTCAATCGACAAGTTCGAACCATCGCGTACACCAATCTCATGGATCTCATCAAAGAGATGGTCGGCTGCATACTTCGCGAAGATGTCGCTGAGCCCAGGCTCAACACCCATGCCGACCAACGCAAGAATGCCACGCTCTTTCCACAACTCATTGGCACTTAATTGGTCTGCCCCAAGAGGTGTTCCTACTTCGTTGTATGGGTTTGTGGGGTGTGGTGTGCTGAGGTTCATCGCCATGTCCACGTAACTGCACTTCGCGCGATAACACGCTTCAAAAATTGCTTCGTTGAATCGAGGATCACACGCGTTGACAACAACGTCGGCTTTCACCTTTTCAATGAGTGCAACGAGTTCAAAAATATTGCCGGCATCGACAACTTCAGCTGAGAACTTCCCGGGGTCATCCAACTCGGCAACGGCCTGCAAGGCGCGCTCCCGAGAGAGGTCTGCCAATACAAAGGAGTCGAAAAAACTCCTCGTTTCAGCAATGGAAGCCATTGAGGCTCCAACTCCACCAGCTCCTACGACGAGGATATTCATTGTTCTCACGGCTCCGGACACACGGATGTGTCAATTGATTAACGTGCCTTCAGGATAACCCAGGACCCCTAGTAGTTGCTCTCGCGGAGATACTCATCTAGTTGCCTGATGAATTCTTCCTGACGCCCTGTTTCGGGGCCTGCCATAGGGCGATGTGCTCGCACATGAGATAGGGCTTCATACATCGGCATGCCCAACATCATGAGAATTGCAGTGGCGGTGGTGCCTGCTCGGCCGATACCAGCGGCGCAATGCACGACCATGCTGCCCCTGTCACGCACGAGTGCAGTCACATGCTCGACAAACTCCAATGCATCATCAAATGATGGGTACGACAAATCGGGGATGGGGAACCACACGCTGGGGTTTCCTGCGTTATCTCGATGCCATTGGGCGTATTCGTCGTAGCGATCACGAAGTTCGTGTTCCTCAACAAGACACACCACGTATGTGATGTCCCGTTCCGCACGGACTGCTTCCACGTCGGGCCCAATGAAGTGTTTTCCACATAGCCATAACTTGCCCACGGTGCCGTCGAGTGGAACCTCATGGATGCCGCCGTCGGTGTTGAAAGAAGTGGACATGCACTATGTTTAGTCGCCTGCGCTCATATGAAATGATGTTTCTATGGCTTTACCTGCTGTAGGACACATTCGGCCTTGGGCAGACCCACAAGTGGTGAGCATGAATCGCTTGCCCATGCGCACACCTCTCGTTCCTTATGCAGATGTCGATTCAGTACGTACTCAGAACCGTGAAGCCAGTCCATGGTTCAAGAGTCTTGATGGCAAGTGGAAGTTCAAACGTTTTGAAGACGTTGTTGACGTCACTGCTGCGTCATTGACGAGCGATACAACAAAGTGGCCGCAGATTTCTGTGCCGGGTAACTGGACTCTTGCTGGTCTTGGTGATCTTCCGCACTACACAAATGTGCAAATGCCGTGGGAAGGTCGTCCTCCATCGTTGCCAGCCACTGTTGCAACGGCTGTTCATCGCACATCGTTCACCGTGCCGGCGTCGTGGAAGAAGCGTCGCACTATTCTTCACATCGGTGGTGCAGAGAGTGTGCACATGGTGTATCTCAACGGTGAGTTCATTGGATACGGCACAGATAGTCGCCTGCCCAGTGAATATGACCTTTCCGCACATCTCATTGCTGGCAAGAACACGTTGGCAGTGGTGGTGTGTCGTTACTCAGCGCAAAGTCATCTTGAAGATCAAGACCAGTGGTGGATGGCTGGGTTGCATCGCGAAGTGTTCCTGCGGTCTCAGGCAGAGATTGCGATTGAAGATGTTCATGTCAACGCTGGCGTTGCTCCGAATGGTGCAGGGTCTCTTGAGATTGACGTGAAGGTGTCTGTTCCGGCTGGCACCAATCTGCAGCGTGGATGGATGGTCCGTGTACAGCTAGAGACAATGTCGGGCAAAAAAGTCGGACTGCCTCGCTCAAGTGAAGTCTCGTGGTTCGACATGCCGTATGTGTTTGACGGCCACGTTGCGAAGTTTCGTGAGTGGACAATTGATGATGCAGAACTGTGGAGTGCGGAACAGCCGCATCGCTATCGAGTTGTCTGCGAACTGATTGATCCCTTTGATGAGGTGACTGAAGCGGTTGCAGTCACCACTGGTTTCCGATCAGTGCGAATTGACGGAAACTCACTTCTCATCAACAACAAGAGAGTGATGATTCGTGGAGTGAATAGACACGATCATCATCCCGACAAGGGCAAGGCTGTCTCGGTCGACGACATGCGCGCTGATCTTGTATTGATGAAGCAGCACAATGTCAATGCAGTGCGCTGTTCTCATTACCCAAACGATTCGCGTCTCCTTGACTTGTGTGACGAATTAGGCCTGTACGTCATTGATGAAGCCAATGCAGAGAGCCACGCATGGAATACAAGCTTGTGCCATGACGTTCGCTATCGCGAAACCTGGATCTCTCGTATCTCACGAATGGTGGAGCGCGATAGGAACCACCCGAGCATCATCATGTGGTCGCTGGGGAATGAGGCTGGGTACGGCGCTGTGCACGATGCAGCCGCTGCATGGATTCGATCTGCTGACCCATCACGCCCTATTCATTATGAAGGTGCTGTCTTCCATGCAGGGTGGGAGACCGGTGGAGTCGCGGCGAGTGATGTGGTGTGTCCGATGTATGCACCAATCGATGCCATTGTCGAATACGGAAAGAACAGTGCTGGTAAGCGTCCGCTCATCATGTGTGAATACAGCCATGCAATGGGCAACAGCAACGGGTCATTGTCTGACTATTGGGATGCCTTCGAAAACACGCCTGGATTGCAGGGTGGTTTTGTGTGGGAATGGAAAGACCACGGACTCACGCAGCGGATAACTGGCGGTGGAACGCGCCTCGCCTATGGCGGTCAGTTTGGTGACACACCGAACGATGGCAACTTTGTCGCCGATGGGTTGGTGCACGCAGATCTCACGCCGCATCCGGCGATGAGAGAACTTGCATGGGTGCATCGTCCAGCGTGGGTCACGTTGGCGGGCACCAAGAAGGCGCCACAGTTACGCATTCGCAACCATCAATGGTTTACGGACCTTTCGGGTTACGAAGCGCGATGGGAACTCATTGTTGATGGCAAGACGACGAAGTCGGGCGTGTTGACAGTGCCCGCCGTTGCTCCTGATTCATCTGTTGTTGTTCCCGTGCCCGTTGCGCTTCCAGCGAACTGTGGAGAAGCCTTTGTCTCTGTGACATGGCGCTTGAAGAAAGCAACGACGTGGGCGCCGAAGGGTCATGTGGTGGCGTGGGATCAAGTCGTGCTCCAATCGCAAAAGCCTGAGCGTGTTCCTGTTCAGAAACGTCGTGGTGAAACTCCGAAGATCTCTCCTCGTGTCACGTTGTGGCGTGCAGCTGTCGATAATGACGGTTTCAAGATGATGCCTCACTTATGGAGTGGCTTTGGTCGTTCACTCGAACGTTGGTTGGGTCAAGGCATACCTACTGATGATGCTGATGTTCTGAGCAGTGCAACGCAAGTGGAGGAGCGTGCAGATGGTTCGGTGCGGTACGAACACACAGTTGTTGTTCCTGAAGAACTTGCTGACCTTCCTCGCATCGGCGCAACGTTTGACGTGCCGTCTCGATTCACGCAGCTGCGTTACTACGGCAACGGACCTCATGAGAACTATCCCGACCGAAAAGCATCAGCAATGCAGGGAGTCTGGGAAGGTGCGCCAGATGAACTGCCGTACCTAGTGCCGCAAGAGTTTGGTCTTCGCACAGACTGTCGATGGATGGAAGTCGTTGATCCGACCACAGGAGATGTTCTGCGCATTGAAAGTGATGGATGCTTGTTGCACATGAGTGCAGTGCATCACACTGCCAATGATCTTCATGCAGCGAATGAACGTACAGAGTTGAAGCGCCGACGTGGGCTCACTGTGCATGTGGACATTGCGCATCGGGGGTTGGGAACAGCAAGTTGCGGGCCCGACACTCTTGAGCGGTACCGCATTGCGCCGGGTACGTACACATTCGCGTACGTGGTGTCACAGCGTTAACTGATTCGTTCTGCTGCACCCACGGGTCGCACGCGCCAACCGTCAAGTTCAGTTCCCGGTGTGCACATCGTGACAACGCAACCGCCAAACCCACCACCAGTCATACGTGATCCGTACACGCCTGGTGTCTCACACAAGGTGCGAACAACTACATCCATCTGTGGTGTCGATACTGCAAAGTTCGCAGACAAACTCTCGTGACTATCGCGCATGAGCTTTCCTGCGGTGGAGTAGTCGCCAGTTGACAGAACTTGTGTGAACTCAAGAACGCGAAGATTCTCGGAAACAACATGATGTGCACGTCGCGCAATTGTCTCGTTCTCAATTCTTGAAACGTCATTGAGCGTTGCATGCCTCAGTGGCCCAATCACCGCTTCTGCGTCAGCACATTCACGGACACGGTCGGCATACTCGGAACCTTCCAGCGTGCGGTGCGCAATGAATTGAACAACAAACTCAACATCAGTCGGAATCGGAATATGTGTCACGGCGAACGACTCGCAATCAATCAGTGTTCCCATTCCTTCACGCGCTGTTGCGATGCATAACTGATCCATAATGCCGGTGGGAACGCCAGTGGCGAGCTGTTCGGCTTGTTGCATCAGCAGCGCCAACTCGGTGGGCTGCATGGTGTCGTTCAATGCGTACGCCACCGCGAGTTCCAACGCCGCACTCGATGACAAGCCGGCACCCACAGGGATGGTGGTGGAAAGGTTCGCGCTAACTCCACGCGCAGGGCTGACTAAAGATGCAACAGCAGAGATGTATCGACCCCATGACGGCTGGATTTGTGAACTGAACGGCGAGCCCAGTGGAATCTGCACAGTGCCATCGAGGTCGTCCGATGTCATGGTGATGGCATCGTCAGTGATGTCACCTTCACAGACCGTCCAACGGTCGATAGCCATCGGGAACACGAGCCCACCGGTGTAATCAGTGTGGTCACCAATCAGGTTGACGCGGCCTGGCGAAATCGACTTCATCAGTTCATTGCATCGCGGAGTCGACGAGCGACATCTGCGGGATCGACGGGGTTGAAGTATTCACCCGTTGCTACTTCGACACCAGCGATGTAACGGGGCACACCGTTTGCGCGCCATGGCGAAATGATTTCCATGTTGAGCCATGCATCGGGCCATTCGGCGTGGGAACGAGGCGCCTGGTTCCACCACATCATGTACGGCGGGAGATCTTCGAACAGATTGTCGAGTGCAGAAAACACTTCATGCAGTACAGGCGCGAGTGATTGTCGAAGCTCTGGCGCGAGAGAAGGAAGATCTGCAACACGATTGATGGGTGCCAGACGAATAGTCACCGGGTGCACTGCGGCGTATTCAGCCCATACGCGCCACCCGTCGCGTTCAAGGATGAGTCGATCACCGGGGTCAGCATCGGGAAACCAGTTGTTCTTGAGTTGTGCTGCTACTCGTTGCGGTACATGGTCGAATGCGTAGATCTGCCCATGTGGATGGGGGATTGTTGCGCCAATTTCGGCGCCGTTGTTTTCAAAGATCACAACGCACTCACCATTGGGTAACGCCTGTAACGCAGTTGTCCGCTGGGCCCACACATCGACAAGTTCGGCGATGTTCTCCGTGGAAAGTGTGGAGAGGCGTGCATCATGCTGTGGTGAATACAACACGACTTCGCAATACCCGGCCTCTAGCGCGGGCCAGCGATTCGGAAATGTGTGAACGGAATAGTTCTCGGGTGCTTCGAGTCCGCCGACGCAGAAGGGACATCCTGACGAGGGAAGATTCGGACGGTTCTGTCGGTCAGCCACGATGTGCACTGACGTTTCTGTGAACGGGTCGAAACGAAATTCACGTGTCATGAGTGCATTACCTGACTGAAGCGTAGGAGGAATGACGATTCGGGAAGCAGCGACGGCATCGGGAGCCCAACATTGGCAAGCAGTGTGCCTGACATTGTGGTCGGTGAGTCTGTGATCCATTGTGGAAGCGCGCGATGCAAGGCCCACCGTGGTGCCCCGAGATGAATGACCTCAACGGTCAGTTCTCCTGCATCTTTCAACATGGGGAAACGAAGAGGTGCTGAGTGGTTGCTCGGGCCACTGTGCAAACGCGTCACAGAGAACAATCCATCACCACACGGTGAGTACACGCCACGAATATCAATGGATGTATCGGGGTGATCGACACGCGCGAACGTTTCTGAGTGAAGGAATGCACGATTCTGTTTGTAGAAAACAATGGCAGACGTCAGAGCGTTCTTCTCTTTGTCAGTGAGGTTCAAGAGATTCCACTCAACGCCCAGCCATCCGAAAAGTGCAGTTGCCGCGCGGAATGACAACGCATGCTTGCGTCCGGTGGTGTGGCATGTGGGTGAACCAATGTGACTGCCCAGCATTTCAATGGGAATGAAGGTGGACAAGCCCTTTTGAATTTCTAGGCGGTCAAGTGCGTCAATGGAATCGCTGGCCCAAAACCGATTCACTCGGTCAGCGACACCGAAGTCAATGCGGCCACCACCGGAGGCACATGATTCGAACTGGACATTGGGATGGCACTGGTTTAGTTGATCAAGCAGTGCGTAGAAGCCTTGGGTTTGTTGATGCGATGCGCCACCAATGAGTGGCCGATTGTGATCCCACTTGACATAAGCAATCTCGTATTCGCTGAGCAATGCATCAATGCGTTGGAAGAGATACTCGCGAACATCGGCTCGTGAGAGATCAAGAACAAGTTGGTTGCGTCCGAGAATGGGGTGGGCGAGTGCACCGTCTAGCGCCCACTCGGGGTGTGCACGAAAGAGTTCGCTATTCGGGTTCACCATCTCTGGTTCAAACCACAAGCCGAACTCCATTCCCAATGAACGGACGTGAGAGATGATGGGATTCAGGCCTTGTGGCCATACTGATTCGTCCACGTACCAGTCGCCAAGACCAGCAGTGTCGTTTCGTCGTCCGTTAAACCAACCGTCATCCAAAACGAAACGTTCGATACCCACCTCGGCTGCCGCTGTCGCAAGTGAACTCAATGTCTCGAGGTCATGATTGAAGTACACCGCTTCCCATGTGTTGAGAACAACAGGGCGTTGAATGTGTGGCTGACGACTGCGGATGTACTCATGGAAGTTCTGCGAACATTCACTAAGCCCGTTGCGTGAGTACGACACAACAGCGCGGGGGAACGCATACGACTCAGCTGGCGGCACAACTACTTCGTTCGGCTGTAGCAACTCACCTATCTGAATGGTTTTGCGTGTATCGGTCACGCCATCACACATGATCCGAAAGTTTCCGCTCCATGCAAGATGCACACCCCATACCCCGCCGGTTTGTTCGGTGAACCCGGAGGTTCCTGCAAACACAACTCCGAGCTGTTCGTGAGACGTGCGGCCACTGCGGTTCTCAAGAGAGATGCGTGCACGTTCCCATGGTGTGCGCTGCTGCACTGCTTCCATTGCGTGACGTCCACCAAGGGTCATGACTTCTGCGGCGTGGTCACCAACAGGAACATTGAAGTGAGCGGTACTGATTGCAAGAGTTCCATCAGACAAGTTCTTGACGGTCGCATCAATGGTGAAGACATTGGTCTCTTTTAGAGACAGCAGTACATCAACAGAAACGTTGTGGGTTGCATCAGTGAGAACACAGAAGAGTTCATCAATCTCTTTATCCCAGGATGTAGCCGTCAAACGAAGATCGAGGGGGACAAGCGTGCCATCGCGAAAGACTTCGAGGCCAGGTGTACCAGTCCAAGCCTGCGACGGCAAGGGAATCAACGCAGGGGTGACCTCGATGTCGAGTCCTCCGCCCACGATGCCGCGCGCAAAGAAGGATGAGTCGATACGAAAGGTGTCGAACTCGTCGGCACTGCATAGAGATGGACCGATGTAGGGGATGAACAAGATGTCATCGCGAGCGGCGACGATGACACTGGTGTGCTCATTCCATAGGTGGTCGATGACCCGAATTGCCCCGCTCATGAGGTTCATTCTGCCACTGGGAGAACGAGGGGCTTGAATTACTCAGAATTGGGTCTTGGGTTGGCTGGGTTGCAACCACGTAACATCTGTGTTTATGACGAACTCACGGCCAACGCGCGCCGACGGACGCGAGACGATGGACCGTCTGTTGGGGTTTGCTGAACGTGAGCTCCATGAATTCGGTGCAGTGAAGTTTCAGTTATCACGAGTACTGGATGCTGCCGGAGTGTCAAAAAGTTCTGCCTACCATCACTTTGGAAGTCGTGATGGCATCATCGCCGCCGTCGAGATTAAAACTGTGACTGAGCAGGTTGAGAACAACAATCGGATGATTCGTCACTTTGTTGAGAACGCACCCGAAGACCAATCGGCAACTGAATTCTTACGTCTCTTGGTGACAACGTCTGGCAATGATGCGGGAGAAGTTTCTCGTCAAAGACGTGCTGCCACTTTGGTCGCTGCACAAGATAATTCGGCTCTTGCGAAGTTCGTTGGTGAGACACAACGCGAAGGTGCTGAGCAATTGGCGGAGACACTCGAGTTGGCTGTCAATCGTGGATGGGTCTTGCCGACGGCTCCGATCTTGGGCATCGCTCACTGGATACTGACATCGGTATTTGGGCGAATTCTGGTTGACTTCACGCACGACGTGGAGACCAATGCAGTATGGGAAGAAGCAGCGTTTATTGCTCTTTCCGGACTGATGAATCCCCAGTCATAGACAGACTCAGAGAGTGTCAATTCAGATCAGTTAATGATCAGACAGCGCACTCCGAGTCGCCCACTTCACCAGTGAATGGTCCGGTTTCGCCGTAATCCACGAAGAAGTTCGGATCTTCATCAGGCAATGGCACATTGTCGAGGTCACGGAGACCATCAGCAACTGCTGTAGCGCCGCCACTGCGTGCCAACCAGCCCTGGAAGGTTTCGCCAGCTGTGCGCTCGTCATTGAAACGACGAATCACACGCACTGCACCTTCAGGTGCGTTCTTTGCGGGAAGACGAAGTGCCTTTTCACCGAAGTGAATCTGTTCTTCACCGACATAACCGCCGAGAAGCATTTGGTAGCCAGGTAATGACTTGCCGTGTGCACGACGCTCGGCTCCGAAGAAACCAATGTCGCTGGCGTGATGCTGACCGCAACTGTTGGTGCAACCTGAGATGTTGATACGAACGCCGCCGACTTCTGCGAGGCCTTCTTCTTCCAACTTCTCACCGATGGCGCTTGCCAAACCGCGTGACTGCGTCACGGCGATGTTGCATGTGTCAGCACCAGGGCACGCAACAACGTCGCGTGCAAGTTCTGCACCAGGGCGTGCCATGCCAATGGCATCGAGGCGGTCGTAGAGTTCGCGCATCTGCTCTGGCTGCAAACCGCGGAACACAACGTTCTGACGGTTCGTGAGGCGCACATCGCTTTGGAAGTGACGCTGGATAGCGGCAAGACCACGGAACTGATCTGCGGTGATGTCGCCCAAGGCTGCATACGCAAGTGCAGACACTGTGCCATTCGCAGCACCGCGAATCACGCTGGCATTTTCCCAACGGCGGAATGGATCACTGCTGTTCAACTCAACGCGAACGCCTTGACCAATCTGGGACACTTCGCCTTCAGCGATGCGACCTGCTGCGGCATCGCCAGCAGCAATGACTTCGGGTGGAATACCACCAGGCCATGTGCTGGAGGCAGGAAGCGTGTGGCGAATCTTGATCACGCGACGGCGCACTTCATCGATTCCGAGCTGATCAACAACCCACTTCAAACGCGCACGCAACTTGTTGTCACGGTTGCCGGTCTGTTCGAACACGCGCAATGTGGCTTCGATGGTGGGCAAGAGGTCTTCGCGTGACGTGAAGTCTTCCAGTGCGAGTGCTGGGTGTGGTGTGGCACCAAGACCGCCAGCGATGTAGATACGGAAACCTGGTTCGATGCTGCCGTCTTCGCGTGTGCGAGTGGTTGCAACAACTCCGACGTCGTTGAACATTGCCTGACCGCAGTCGGTAGAGCAACCAGAGAAGTTCACCTTGAATTTGCGAGGCAAACGCTGACCCAATGGGTTACGTACGAAGTGGCGGAATGTTGCTTCCGCCCACGGAGTCACGTCGATCTTCTCGTACGGGCATGCGCCAGCAAGGTGGCAGGCCATCACGTTGCGCACGGTGTCGCCACATGCTTCACGCGAGGTGAGCCCGACGTCTGCGATACGACGAAGCACGGCAGGGATGTTGCGAAGTTCAACGAAGTGGAACTGAATGTTCTGGCGAGTGGTGATGTGTCCCCAACCGCGCGAATACTCGACGGAGAGATCAGCCATCACTTCAAATTGCTCTGGTGTGATGGAGCCGGCGGGCAACTTGATACGAATCATCTGGTTCGTGCCGCCTTGGCGCTGTCCGTAGATGCCGTTGTTGAGGCGCATCACGCGGAACACGTCGTCGCTGATGTCGCCATTCAAGAATTGATCAATAGCAATCTCAAAGCGTGCGATGTCACGCATCTGCTCTTCGTAGAGATCGCGTGGAAACGGCGCGGGTGCAATTGCTGGGTTTGCTGGGATGGTTGTCATATCCATGTTCCTTGTGTGAGATGTTTCGTTAGTTCAGAGAGTTATTCGGCGGTTTGTTTGATGGCTTATTCGGCGGGTTCGCCCACTTCGCGGAGAGCATCCGCGAGGGCCTTACGTAATCGACGTGCATTGCTGGCACTGAGATGGGCAACGAGTCCTTCGCCGGCTTCGCCAATGCGCTCCACGGTCAGTTGCACGCGGGGTTCTGCATCGTCGTAGTCGTCGCTGACTGCAACAGTCCACGCAACAGGCGTCGGGTCGTCCAAACCCTCGGGCATATCGCCGAGTTCAATTTGCACAACATCAATGGAGCGACGCATTACTGACCTGCAACCACTGCATCGACGTGAACGCCCGAGATGAATTCATACGCAGCAACTGCACCGATCACGATGGTGCTCGGCGCTTTCAATGCAGCCGCATGCAATTGGCCCAATGTGGTGCGTGTGGTGTGTTGTTCGGTGCGTGTTCCCCAGCGCACTGCGGCAACGGGAGTATCAGCAGACAAACCACCATCCATGAGGCGCTGGGCGATGATGGCGCGCTCGGCCACGCCCATGAGAACAACAATGGTGCCGCCTACTTTGGCGAGTGCTTCCCACTCAATCGCAGACGATCCACCGGATTCACGATGGCCAGTGACCACGGTGAATGCGGGGGAGACATTGCGATGCGTGACAGGGATGCCTGCTGCTGCGGGCACACCAACTGCAGAGGTAATGCCAGGAACAACAGTGAACGGAATGCGCGCTTCCATCAGAGCTTGTGCTTCTTCGCCACCACGACCGAATACGAACGGATCGCCACCCTTGAGGCGCACGACGTTGAGATTCTGTGCGCCGAGATGCACCAACAATGAGTTGATGAGTTCTTGTGGTGTGGGGTTGCCGGGCTTCTTGCCAACGTCAATGAACTCTGTGCCTGGCTTTGCCATTTCAAGAATGGAACTATTCGACAAGTAGTCGTGCACGATCACATCAGCTTCTGCGATGAGACGTGCAGCTTTCACTGTGAGAAGTTCGGGGTCACCAGGACCAGCGCCAACGAGATGAACGGTCATGCTGTTGCCTCAACGGGAGCAAGTGATTGCATGAGATGAGGGCATTCAATCGCTGATTGTTGCAATGCCTCGCGAATGATGGGCTTCCAGTCAACATCTTCAGTGGAGATGCCATTGGAATGAAACTGCGCACGCTGTGCTGCAAGAGACGCTGCCACCTCAACGAATTCTTCACCAATGAGTTGTTCCAATTCGGAACGAAGGAATGATGCCAGTGCTGGGCTCGCACCACCAGTAGACACCGTGACCATCACGGGGCCGCGGCGAAATGCGGCAGGAAGAGTAAAGGAGCAACGCTGTGGGTCGTCGGCACTGTTGACCCAGATGCCGAGTTCTTCGCACTCATCAAAGATGGCTTGGTCGACAGGGGTGTTACCTGTTGCGGTGATGACGAGTCGAAACTGTGCGGCGTCACCGGTTGCGTATTCGCGATGAATGAGAGTGACGGGGATGTCGTTGAACTCTTCGATGATCTGCGGTGCGAGAACAGTGACATCGCCACCAGCGGCAAGAAGTTGTTGCACTTTGCGGAATGCAATGCGTCCGCCGCCGACCACGAGAACAGGGCGTCCGACCAAGTTGAGATTGACGGGAAACTGCATAGAGAATGAGGCTAGCCAATACCTGACAAAACCAGTCATATTTATGGGGAATCCGCCTTGACGGACGGGTGTGTTATCAAGGACGAAAACGTCCCGGAGTTAGTAGGTAGGCCATGAGAAAGTCCCGTAAAGCAACCAAGATGGCTATTTCATTGGCTTTGCTGGCCACTTTGGTGGGCTGTGGTTCTTCAGATTCCGGTACGGCAGCTCCTGTCGATGATGTGAGTTCATTCGAGAAAACCATCGAGTGGTCGACATGCGAAGGCAAGGATGCGCCTGAAGCGCCTTTTGAGTGTGGCTTCGTCGCCGTGCCACTCGACTACCGCAATGCGACTGGCAAGACATTGGATATCGCATTGGTTCGTATCCCCGCCAGTGAGGGAAAGCCCAAGGGAATCATTCTCACCAACCCCGGTGGCCCTGGCGGGTCCGGTTTTGATTTCGTAGCGAATGCGGGTGAAGACCTCGTCACCGACCTTGGACTTGAGAAGTTTGACCTAGTCGGTTTTGATCCTCGAGGCGTCGACAGATCCAATGGTTTGCGTTGCTGGACTGACAAAGAGCAGGACACCTATACGTATTACGACGACACACCTGATACTCCAGAAGAGAAGAAGATTGATGGTCGTGCGGATTCTTACGACGATGCGTGCACAGAAAAGAATGGACTTTCAGTAGTTCAATACTCCACGGAATTCACTGCACGCGATATGGATCTCATTCGCATTGGTATGGGTTTTGAGAAACTGAACTATCTGGGAATCTCATATGGAACATATCTGGGTGGCATATACGCCACGTTGTTCCCTTCTCGAGTGGAAACAATGTTGCTTGACGGGGCTTTTGATCCTTCCGGCGACACCGTGGAACAGCAGTACACAACGCAAGCCATCGGTTTTGAAAAGGCATTCGATAACTGGGTGAAGTGGTGCGAGAAGGAAGACAATGAGTGCGCATTCGCATCGAAAGATGTGAAGTCAGAATGGAATGTTCTGTATAAAGAGTTGGATAAGAAGTCAATATTCACTTCAGATGGACGTGATGTAAACCACAATGTCCTTAACACCGGTACAAAATCAGCGCTGTATTCGGAGAGTGAATGGAAGTTTCTTGCCGAAGCGCTCGCAGATGTTCGCGATGGAAAGGGCGAAAAGATCCAGTCTCTTGCTGATTCGTATTACCGACGCAATATCGACGGAACATACGATTCGCAGAGCGATTCGGGTTACATCATTCGTTGTGCCAGCGGTTTTGACAACGATGTTCCGAGTGACCCTCAGGCAGTAATGGAGACATTGCAATCAAAGGCTCCGTGGTACTCGCAAGGAATGACCGTTGAAGGCATCGCGGAGCCCTCATGCGAAGAGGCATTTGGAAAACCCAAACTTTTGAATATCAATTTCTCTGGTTCAGCCCCGATCGTTGTCATTGGTGGAAAGAATGATCCGGCAACGCCTTTTCGTTGGTCTGAAGAGATGACGGCGAACATGGGTGACAAGGCTGTGCTGGTTGCATCAACTGGTGAAGGTCACTCCCAAATTCTTGTTCAACGATGCGTGGATCTCATAGCTAAAGATCTCTTCACCAAGAAGAAACTGCCCAAGAAGGGAACTGTGTGTAAGCCCGACGTGCCGGTTGCCGAACCTTCATGGTGGGACACAGCCATCAGGAACATTGGTGGAACAAATGTTGACACCGAGTTGGGCAACTACTACTTCTCGATTGACTCTGTAGATGCCTTCGCTCGATACCGTGCAATTCCAGGCTCGCAGACCTCGGTGTTTGCTTCTGTCGCTCGTCAGTTGACAAAAAATGGATTTGCCTTTGAGGGGTCAACAAGTGAGGATCCATCCATGGCACCTCAGTGGTTCCAATCAGCAACAGATGAGAACGCATTGCTTGGGGTATGGGTCGAAACTCCCGATTCACTCGCAAAGAGCGGCATGTATGAACCAGATGGGGAACTGCCGAAAGGAACAATCTTGGTAGCCCTCTATTTCTGGCCTCCATCAAAATAGAAATGTGCATGGAATAGCGGGGTTGGCTTTCGCTAGCTAACTATTCCTTCGATAGCGGGTACTGTCTTTGGCTGTGTCAGAGCGCCTTTCCATCAATGAATTACCAGCTTCCACGGTGTGGGCCCTGCGGGAATTGGGCTTGGTAGGCGTCGACAATTCGGTCAGCCGTGAGCACGTACGGACACTGGGCGAATTTGTGGTGCGTTTTGCTGGGGTGCCCGCGACGACACCGATTGCCCAGACACCGGCTCCCTCGTTCAATGGTGAGGCACACCCCACGGCGGCGCCTGTGCGCACTCGAGCACGGCGCGGACCGACAAAGGCAGAGCGTCGCAGCGAAATGACGATGCAGATCTCGCGCTATCTGCAAGACAAGCCTGGTGTCACGCTGGAAGAAATCGCAGAAGCATTGAACGCGCCACTCACCGATGTAACTGCAGCGGCGCGCCCGGTCGATTGGTTGATTCTTGGCGCCGATGAATTGGTGCAACCAACAGTGCGCATCGAAAGCGACGCGATTGTTGCCTCTCGTGATCGCGCTCGTGCTGCACTTCTTGCTGCAAGCCTGATGGCGAAACCATTGAGTCATCAGAGCTACACCGCACTGTTGCGTGAAGGCCGTGTGAAAGGTCCGAGCGTTGCGCGCATTGTTCAGCTCTTTGGTTCATGGACAACAGCGTGTAACGAAGTCGGTGTCACCAGCGGTGAGCCATTGCGTTCCAACTATGAACGCACGTGGACAGAAGATGACCTTTTGAATTACGTGGAGCGTTTCCTGCGTGACACGGCTTTTCGTGGTGCAAGCCATCAGTTTGATCAGTGGCGCTCAACCGTGAACCACAGCGAAAAAGTGCCGTCTTTAGGCACTGTTCGCAACATTGTGGGCGGAACCTGGAATGACATTCGCTCGCAAGCATTACGTCGTATGCGTGCGAAGTGGGATGTCTAGTTCGGAAGAACTCGGATTTCCATCCAGCGACTAAATGTCTCGCCGGCCTTCAGAACAAGCGGTGCATCGTTGATGCCGTTGGGCGGCCCTGATTGCGGTTCGATACACACATCACCTGATGGTGCGTCATAGCGAACCCAAAATGGGCAATCACTCGCAATCTCTAATGTGGTGTCTCCGACAACAACTCGTGGCCATGCATTGGGCTCAAGAAAACAATCGTCGATGTTGTGCGTTGCCGGCGTTGTGCGCTCTGTGGCCGCGATTCCTTCATCATCTCGCATCAACATGGCGTTGAAGTCGGTGTGTGCAATTCCTTGGTGAAACCACGGGTGCCACCCAAGTTGAACCGGCATGTCGTCGTGCGCAGTCACTGAGAGTTCGCATCGAAGTCGATCAGGAAGCACTGCAATGCGATGAGTGCATGTTCCACTGAATGGCCAGTTCGCACCGAGCGAGGTTTCGAACACTGCAACCGATTCCGTGGCATCGAGAAGAGACCACGTTTCGTGCATCACTGTTCCGTGTAGTGCGTGTCCATTCGTGACGACGGGTAAGTCATAGGACTTTCCACTGAATGAAAATGTCGCATGACGGACTCGACCTGCGTAGGGGACCATGGGATACAGCCCCCAGTTGAATGGGTCGTCATCGTGGGCGGTCAAGATCTCTGAGCCGTGAACACGGAACGATGTAACCCGTGCACCATCATCAGAATCAATAACAACGGACATATTGCTCTGCGCAAGAGACGTAAGTGGCACGTCATGGACGATAGCCACTGCAGCTGAACTCGGTAGCGTAGAAATGTGCGCGGTTTAGGAACACTGATAAATACGGCCACTGTTTTGGTCGGTGGCAGTGTTGGGTACTTCATTGGGCACCGCATTCCAGAAAACATTCGCGTCATCGTCGTGCAAGTGATTGGCCTCGCCACATTGGTGATGGGAATCGACAATGTCATGGACACGCACAACCTGGTATTCCCACTTGTCGGTATGACACTGGGTGCAATCGTTGGTGAGTTGCTCAAGATTGAGGAACGACTCGAATCGGTCGGGTCATTCCTGAAGAATCGTTTTGCGAAGAATGGCGGAGACGAGAGCAGATTTGTTCAAGGCTTTGTCACTGCCACTCTGTTGTTTTGCATCGGGCCCATGACAATTTTGGGCGCTATCGAAGATGCCAGTGGCAAGACACCGCAGCTCTACAACATCAAGGGAACCCTCGATGGATTCATGTCGATCATCTTTGTGGCGGCCTATGGCATTGGTGCAGCGTTCAGCGCAGTCAGCGTTTTCGTCGTGCAGGGGCTCTTGACATTGGGCGGAACAGGTCTTGACTCTTTGCTGACGGACCGCATGCGCATAGAACTTTTCGCTGCTGGCGGATTCAGCGTGTTGGCCATCGGCATCAATTTGCTGGAGATCAAGAAGATCAAATTGGGCTCTTTATTGCCCGGATTAGTGATTACACCGGTTCTTGTAGCGTTTTTCGCCCGATAGCCCTAGTACCTATATACCTAGGTGTCCTAGGCTCATGGAGTGAGATTTTCCTTCTTGTCCCGCACCGTCGTCGCGGGCACTCTGGTGCTTTCGGGCGCAGTAGTTCTGCCCACTTCGGCAATGGCCGCCACCGCTGATTACGTCATCGTGAACCGTGACGGCACGGTCGAGGTGGAGAGCCTCACAGCCTCGGAACTCAACGATGTTGCATCCGACCCAGACGTTCGCCTCGTGTCGCGTGACCGTGAGATTTCTGTCAGTGATGAATCTGATGCGGTTGTCGCCGGCCTCACAGTTCCGACTGATGTAGCGGCGGGGGAAGTAATCCCTGGTCGATACATCGTTCGCTTCGCGTCCAATTCTGCTGTTGGTATCGCAGCAAGCACGCTCAGTGTGGGTGTGCGTGCAACCTTCTCGAGCGCAATCGACGGATTCGTTGCTGATCTTTCTGACGATGATCTTGCAAGTCTTCGCGATAACCCCAATGTCATCGGCATCGAGCCAGACACTGTTGTTGCGGTGAACACCGATGTTGCGTCTCCTCAACTGAATGCAACATGGGGCCTTGACCGCATTGATCAGCGCGGGCTTCCACTTAATGCTCAGTACAACTTCACTGCAACTGGAAGTGGTGTGACGTCGTACATCGTTGACACCGGTGTGCTTGCAACTCACACACAATTCGAGAATCGCGTCACGAACGGTTTCACAGCGATTGTCGACGGCAAAGGCACAACCGACTGCCATGGGCACGGTACGCATGTTGCGGGAACTGTCGGTGGTTCAACACACGGTGTCGCCAAAGATGTTTCGATTGTCCCTGTTCGCGTTCTTTCTTGTTCAGGCAGTGGTTCTACGTCTGGCGTTATCGCCGGAATTGACTGGATGGTCGGCCATCATGCAGCAGGAGTTCCTGCAGTTGCCAACTTGAGTATCGGTGGTGGGTTTAGTCCTTCGTTGAACAGCGCCATTGACCGCGCAGTTGCCGATGGCATTTCGATGGTTGTTGCAGCGGGTAACTCCAATGCGGATGCATGCTCCTATTCGCCCTCCAGTGCGCCCAGTGCAATCACTGTTGCTGCATCAAATCTGATGGATGCTCGTTCATCATTTTCTAACTGGGGCCGGTGTGTTGACTTGTTTGCACCTGGACAGTCCATTACGTCTGCAGGTATCTCCTCGCCAACCGCACTTGCTTCCATGTCAGGCACATCGATGGCTGCACCTCACGTTGCGGGTGTCGTTGCTCTGTATTTGCAGCAGAATCGGACTGCAGCTCCGGCAGCAGTAAGCAATGCGATCAACAACGCAGCCACGCGCGGAATCATCTCGAATGCTGGAGCAGGAACCGCAAACCGTCTTGTTCTTTCCACCAGTTTTGAACCTGCACCAAACAGTGCTCCGGCTGCACCGAGCTCTCTGACTGGCATTGGGTATAACCAATCTGCTCGATTGTCGTGGGTGGCTCCGTCCTTCAATGGTGGCGAAGCAGTTACTGACTATGTCGTTGAATATGCGACGACCAGCGCAGGCAGTAATGCTCTCGTGTGGACCACGTTCGCCGACGGCGTATCAGTTTCGACGACTGCAACTGTCACAGGTCTTACCAATGGAACGCAATACCAATTCAGGGTCTCTGCAGTCAATGCCGTTGGACGTGGTGCGGCTTCCTCCATCGCCACTGTCACTCCGGTGTATGCAGGTGTTGCGGGCGCGCCACGCGCACTCACTGCTGTCGCTGGTCGTATGAAGTTGACATTGTCGTGGCAATCTCCGCTCTCGAATGGCGGATTCACAATCACTGATTATGCGATCGAGACATCAACAGACTCAGGTACAACCTGGACACGTTTTGCTGATTCAGTCACAACATCGACATCGGCAACTCTGACTGTTCCGACTGGTGGCGTGACGTATCAAGTACGAGTTCGTGCCGTGAATAGTTTCGGTCTGGGCGAAGCCAGCAACATCG
>WLHL01000011.1 GCA_009702755.1 Actinomycetota bacterium | reverse complement strand
GTAAAAACAGCCGTGCACGGTGCAGACCCCAACTGGGGCCGCGTGGCAATGGCCATTGGCAAGTGCAGCAACTACACCGACATTGATCAGGAAAAGGTCGTCATTCGCTTCGGCACCCAAGAGGTGTATCCATCACAAGTGGATGAGGCCGGTCTTGTGAAGTTGAGCCAGTACATGAAGGGCGAAGACGTTCTCATTCATGTGTCGCTACAGACCGGCACTGCACAAACAACCGTGTGGGGCTGCGACCTCACCGATGGCTACGTGCGCATCAACGCTGACTACACCACCTGAGGTTTAGCGGGTTTCGAAATACGCAAAGAGTTTCTCGCGATACGGCGCAATGCTCTTATACACGGCGACATCTTCATGAATCTTGTTCACAAGTTCAGCGATGTCTTGCACTAACGGTTGGTCGCGTTCCATAAAGTCCGACAACTTCTCCACGTATGTGCGGATTGTGAACAGAATGCCCCCGGTGATCGGCAAGCGACGCAATGTCTGCCACTCCACACGGAACCACATGTCAGCCGCATCCATTTCTGGCGTAATAGGCGGCGTGTCAGGCTGAAACAGCGCAGGATGATTCGAGATTCCCCAGTTGATGCGCCACATCGGACGCTCCGGGCTCAATCGCATCATCACCGAATTCACAGGCGAGTTGAGATCTTCCTCATAACGCGCCACCGGCGAATGAATACTCGCCATCGTTCCACCAATCTTCTCGGCTAGTCGCCAACGATTCGGAGAGCACAACACTGCAGCTGCAAGTCGTGGCACGCCATCCTCATCGGGCAACAGAATGCATAAGTCATCGGCCGTCTGTAGCGCTGCATCGACCAGCGCATCGATTCCCGATTCCATTGAAGGATTCGCCCCGATAGAAGCCAGCACCCCTGCCGCAACTTCTTCACATGCTTCTTCTGCACCCTCGATGTACGCAATGACTTCGTGAGGGCGTTCGGCAATGAGCGCACGCTTCATCGCAATCGTTGACGCCCAATCGTCATCAATAGGTGACACCCACTGCGCCACATCTAAAGGTCGAGCGCCAACGCGCAATCGCACTGCATCAACAGCGGTGGGAAACAGCCCATCGGGAATACCGATAGAACGACGATTCCCCGGGACAAAGCCCGGGGAATCGTTAAAAGGTGTTTCGTGCCGATCAAACGGCGTGAACGGATCGTTATGAAAAACGATGCTCACTTAGGCGGCATACGAATGCCACCGTCCACGCGGATGGTTTCAGCATTCATGTAGCTGTTCGTGATGCACTCAAGAACCATCGAAGCGAGCTGCTCTGGCTTGCCCAACTTCTGTGGGAAGAGAACGCCCTTCTGCAACTGTGCCTTGAAGGCTTCGCTTGCATCGCCGCTGCCATAGATCGGTGTGTCGATGAGACCAGGAGCAACAGTGTTGATACGAATACCAACTGGTGCGAGGTCACGAGCGACTGGCAATGTCATGCCAACAACGCCGCCCTTAGAAGCGGAGTATGCGTTCTGACCAATCTGGCCGTCGAATGCTGCAACAGATGCGATGTTCACGATTGCGCCGCGCTCGCCATCTTCAAGTGGCTCGGTCTGGCTCATGGCAGTTGCTGCGATACGGATCGCATCGAAGGTGCCCACCAAGTTGATGGCGATGACGAGCTTGAAGCGATCGATGTCGGCAGCCGATGAGTATTGGCCGTCCTTACCGATGGTGCGCTGTGCTGCACCGATACCGGCTGAGTTCACGAGGACGCGAAGTGGTCCCATGGACTTTGCCATCTCGACGGCGTTGATGATGTCTTCTGTCTTGGTGACGTCAACTGGGCAGAAAGCGGCGTTGCCGACTTCCTTCGCGAGAGCCTCGCCAACTTCACGCTGACGCTCAAGGTCGGCGATGACGACCTTTGCGCCACCCTGAGCCAGGAGACGAACGGAGGCGGCACCGATTCCCGATGCTCCGCCAGTGACAATTGCGCTTACGCCTTTGATTTCCATGCCGTCAGGCTACGCAAAACAGGGGGCGGCCTCCTAGCCGAACCCTTCGAAGGGCTAGTTGCCCTGGGTTTGTGCCACCGCAAGGACATCCACGAGGTCATTCATGGGGTCACCACTATGTCCTTTGACCCATGCGAATTCAATGTTGCCTCGGCTGAGAACCAAGTCAATAAATGGCTCCCACAAGTCTCGATTCGCAACCGGTTGGCGCTGAGAGTTCTTCCAGCCTCGGGCATGCCAGCCCTTCCACCATTTGTCGTTGAAACACTTCACGACATAAGTGGAGTCAGAAACAATGATGATCTTGCGTGGGTCCGTCGCATATGTCTTCACCGCGTCGTACGCAGCCATGATTTCCATGCGTTGATTCGTGCTGCGCGCCTCTGCCCCACTGGCTTGTGGCTGTCCACTCGGAGACACTGCCCATGCCCAACCACCAGGGCCGGGGTTCCCTGAACATGCCCCGTCTGTGTAGATGACCACGGTGTCGTCGGAATGTTCCATTCTCCGATTGTCCCTTATCAGAAGGGGCGCAATGGGCATACCCACCCAATAGTGGGAGAATGGGCACGTGATCTACGACGACTCCGTTCACCAGTTGCCCGATACAGATCCCGGCGAGACCCAGGAATGGCTCGACTCTCTCGACTCGGTTGTCATCGGACACGGACCGAATCGTGCTCGCTACTTGTTGGCTCGCCTTCTTGAACGAGCACAACAATCACACGTCAGTTTCCCCGAAGTTGTATCCACGCCTTATGTGAACACGATTCCGTTTGATGATGAACCGTGGTTCCCTGGCGATGAACATCTGGAGCGTCGCATTCGCGCGTATATCCGATGGAATGCCGCCGTCATGGTCACACGTGCGAACCATGAATCCGATGGCATCGGTGGACACCTCTCCACATTCGCGAGTTCAGCGGCGCTCTATGAAGTGGGCTTCAACCATTTCTTCCGCGGCAAAGCAGATGGCACCCCCGGTGACCACGTGTATTTCCAAGGCCATGCTGCACCTGGCATCTACGCGCGCGCATTTCTTGAAGGTCGCTTGGACGAAAACGACCTTGATCACTTTCGTCGCGAAATTGGTCGCGAGGGCAAGGGTCTCTCGAGTTACCCACACCCACGCCTCATGCCAGAGTTCTGGGAGCACCCCACGGTGTCCATGGGCCTCGGACCACTCACTGCGCTGTATCACGCACGGTTTAATCGCTATCTCGACAACCGCAATCTTGATGACACATCAACAAGTCGCGTGTGGGCATTCATCGGTGATGGCGAAACTGACGAACCAGAAACACTTGGTTCCATTTCTCTTGCAGCACGCGAACACCTCGACAACCTGATCTTCGTCGTCAACTGCAACTTGCAACGCCTTGATGGCCCTGTTCGTGGAAACGGAAAGATCATTCAAGAACTCGAGGCAACATTCCGCGGAGCAGGGTGGGATGTCATCAAAGTCATCCTTGGTTCCAAGTGGGATGAACTTCTTGCCAAAGATGTCGACGGCGTTCTTCTCAACAAATTGAACTCCACTGTTGATGGTGAATTCCAACGATTGTCCACCGCCGATGGCGCTGATATCCGAAAGAACTTCTTTGGTTCTGATCCGCGCTTGCTACAGCTGGTTGCACATCTCAGTGATGAAGACCTCGTAAACCTGCCACGTGGTGGTCACGACTACCGAAAAATTTATGCGGCATACAAAGCAGCTGCAGAAAATCTTGGTTCAGGAAAGCCCACTGCAATCTTGTGCAAAACCATCAAGGGCTGGACACTCGGGCCGCAAGTCGAAGCGCGCAATGCAACGCATCAGATCAAGAAACTGAGCAACGAGCAGCTGCGCGTTCTCCGTGATCGCCTCAAGTTGGAACCAGAGATTCCTGACAGCGCATTAGAGGCAGACGAGCCTCCGTACTACCGACCACCCGTTGATTCAGTTGAGTATCAATACATGGCAGAACGCCGACGTGTTCTGAATGGTGCAGTCCCTGAACGCAAACACTGGAATCGCAGCCCTCTCACATTGCCTTCACCACAGGTGTTCCAAGAATTCACCACGGGCTCTGGCGAACAAGCCGTGAGCACCACGATGGCGTTTACTCGTATGTTGCGCAATCTCGCGCGTGATGACAACTTCGGTCAACGCGTTGTGCCCATCATTCCCGATGAAGCTCGCACATTTGGCATGGACTCTTTGTTCCGCGAGCAAAGGATTTACGCAGCACACGGCCAAAAGTACGAACCAGTTGACCACGACTTGTTGCTGACCTACGCAGAATCTGCTCAAGGCCAAATTCTCGAAGAAGGCATCACCGAGGCTGGTGCAATGTCAAGCTTCATTGCAGCTGGTACCAGTTACTCCACACGTGGTGTTCCCATGGTTCCTTTCTTCACCTTTTATTCGATGTTCGGATTCCAGCGCGTCGGCGACCTCATTTGGCAAGCAGCCGATGCACGCACGCGCGGCTTCCTCATGGGCGCAACAGCCGGACGCACCACACTCATGGGCGAGGGCTTGCAACACCAAGATGGTCACAGCTTGTTGCTGGCCAGCACAGTTCCTTCTTGCATGGCCTATGACCCCGCATTTGCCTACGAGTTAGCCGCCATCATCGAACACGGCCTCGACAAGATGTACGGCGCATCGCCCGCTGACATCTTTTATTACATCACGTTGTACAACGAGAACTTGTTGATGCCAGCCCAACCTGCACACGTGCAGACAAGCGACATCATCAATGGCCTGTATCAATTCGCACCAAGCGCAACAGGCAACGCAGATGCATCCATCTTTTTCTCAGGCACGTCGTATGTGGCCGCACAGCGAGCATCGGAAATGCTCCGAACTGCATACAACATCAACGTTGATCTGTGGTCGGCAACCTCGTACAAGTCCTTGCGTGAGGACGCGATGGAAGTTGAGCGATGGAACCGTCTGCACCCCACTGACACACCTCGCTCTTCGATCCTGCGGACCACATTGGGCGACGTAACAACACCCATCGTTGCCGTCTCAGATTTCATGCGCATCGTGCCAGAGCAACTCGCGCCGTACCTCACACACCGTACATTCCTTGCTTTGGGGACCGATGGCATGGGCCGCAGTGATACACGCGAAGCACTGCGACGCTTCTTTGAGACCGATGCAGAACATGTAGTGATTGCAGTACTCACGGCATTAAACGGAACTCACGGCATCACAGATGCCACAATTGCTCAAGCAATCGTTGATCTCGGCATCAACGTCGAAGCAACACACGGACTCTCTCGCGATTAACTAGGACACTCATGGGCACTCTCTACATCACCGGCATCCCCGAGTCAGATGCACTTCTCAATGCCAATGGAACTGCATTGCTCATTGGCATGTTGCTTGATCAGCAAGTGCCGATGGAGTGGGCGTTCAATGGTGCATACACACTGAAGAATCGCCTCGGCCATCTTGACCCAAAGAAGATCGCAGCAATGGACCCCGATGAGTTCTTGGCCTTGTGTCTCGACAAGCCAGCGATTCATCGATTCCCCAAAGCAATGGCGCAACGCATTCACGGCATGTGCGGCATCATCGCGACGCAGTACAAGAACAAGGGTGAGAACATCTGGAACGACACCGACGATGCAACGGTTGTGTTTGAGCGACTTCGCGCTCTGCCAGGCTATGGCGAAGAGAAGGCCCAAATCTTCATGGCACTTCTCGGCAAGCGCTTCGGCGTGAAGCCCAAGGGCTGGGAAAAAGCCGCCGGCGTGTTTAGCGACAAGAACCCACGAACAGTTGCCGACATCACCAACCCGGAAACGCTCATCAAAGTGCGTGAATGGAAGAAGATGGAAAAGGCAGCGAATCGCGACAAGCAATCTCGCCCCATGCCGGCGAAAGCAACTGCGCCAAAGAAGGCCGGCATCATTACGCCTCCAGCTCAGAGACCTGCACCAAAGAAGCCGAAGAAATGACCACACTCATTACGGGTGGCGCTGGTTACATCGGCTCCATCACAACACGTCTCATTCGGTCCACTGGTCGTGCGGTTGTTGTCCTCGACACTCTCGAGAATGGTCATCGAACAGCCGTTGGCGACGCACCCTTTGTACAAGGCGATGTCGCCGACACCGAACTTGTTGAACGCATCTGCAAAGAACACGGCGTTGATGAAGTTGTCCACTTTGCGGCCTACAAGGCTGTTGGCGAAAGCATGGAGAACCCATCGAAGTACTTTCAGAACAACGTCACGGGCTCACAGAAGTTGTTTGATGCATTGCATCGCGCAGGTGTCGAACGAGTTGTTTTCTCTTCGACAGCAGGCGTATACGGCACACCCGACACAGTCCCCGTTCGCGAAGATGCCGAACCACGCTGTGAAAGCGTGTACGCAGAAACAAAACTCATGATTGAAAAAACTCTGAGTTGGTACTCGCGCACCACCTCAATGCGTCATGTCTGTCTTCGTTACTTCAATGCTGCAGGCGCATCGTCGGATGCAACATTGGGAGAAGACTGGCGTTTCTCGCAAAATCTCATTCCGCATGTGATGAAGGCAGCGATGGGGCACGCTCCCGCACTCAAAGTGTTCGGCAATGACTTCCCGACCCCTGATGGCACCGGCGTCCGCGACTACATCCATGTTGAAGATCTTGCATCCGCACACGTTGCTGCTCTTGACCACCTTGCAGGCAAGGGCGCGAGCATTACATGCAACGTCGGCACTGGCTTCGGAACCAGCGTGATGGACATCATCAACACCACTGAACAGGTCACGGGACAGAAAGTCCCATACGAAATTGTTGGTCGACGTGCCGGCGACCCTGCTGCGTGCTACGCAGATCCAAGTCTGATCACAAAGACATTTGGTTGGTCGCCAACGCGTTCACTCGAGGACATCATCGCCACTGCCTATGCATGGCACTCCACGCATCCTGCAGGCCACGACAGCTGATTACATCATGAGTGCTCGTTGGCGATCAAGCCATCCGAGCAACACCGCGATAGCGCGAGGGTCATGACGCAAGCGATGCCCTGCACCAGCAACAACACGTAGTTCGGCGCTGCCATGCGCCTCGGCCAGAACTCGCGAGTCTGCAACGGGAACACTCTCGTCTTCTTCACCATGCATGACCAACAGCGGTCGCGGTGCGAATCGACTTGCAGCATCAACAGGACGGAAACGTCGTAGCTCACGGCTCCACTCGTCAAATGCCTGCGGAAAACTCGGAGTACGAATCGCACCAATTTCACGAGCGTGCTCCAAGAAGCGCCGTGGCTGACTTGCCCAGTCATCAAAGTCGGCACGAGCACCCAACAATGCGCAACCGCGCACTCGCGGATCATCGGCTGCAACACTGAGCGCGAGAGCACCACCCGTGTTCGTTCCCACTAACCAAATGCCGTTCGGCTGCACTTCTTCTTCAAGGTGATCAATGGCTGCACGCAAGTCATCCACCCATCCCTGCATGGAGAAGTCGCCGTCACTCGAGCCGCACCCGCGGAACGTAAATGTGAGTGCCGCCCAACCAAGTTCATTCGCCATGCGATCGATCAATTGCGGGAAGGTCACTCCGGCTTGACGTGCGTCAAGTGGCCCAATCGGAAAACCGTGGCACATGATGACACCTGGCAATGAGGACACAGGCGTGCTGGGCACTGCGAGGTACCGATGAAGCGTCAGAGGTCCCGAACGGAACGTACCGTTCATTCCTCCAGACATGAATTACGCGCGAGGCTTGCGGTGACGACGTGTCGCACCAGCAGTGGCTAATGAGTAGCCGCGGTTGCGGGCTTCCGCCAAAGTGTCGGGGCCGAAACAGAGACCGACTCCCTCGTTCACAATTTCGTTGATGATGTCTTCTTCAGTCCATTCATCAAGGTCGTACACAAGCTGCGTGCGCTTGTCGCCAAGAAATCGGGTGTGCTCAAACCGTACGGGGCGTTCCATGGGTCTAACGGTAGTCGCCACACAGCCGCCTCACACGAACGCGACTATTTGCCGCAACTATTTGCGAGGACGAATGAGCGAAAAAATGGCGTCGAAGGAGACTTCATCCCAGTGGGCAAGGTCGATACTGCCTTCGTCCATCTCTGCGACCACTCGCCCATTGATCTGACCGTGAAGCCAATACGCCGTCGCCATCGGGTCTAAGTCACTGCGAACCCAGCCCTGGCTTTGCGCGTATTCCGTGGCCTGTGCCAGGGAAGTCAAGAAGGAACGATTGATTTCGTTGACTGCTTTGGCCAACTCAGGATTTGTTTGGGCTGCCCCAATCACACTTAAGCGCACACCGCGCGCTGCAATACGCTCTGGCCGGTAACTCCATGTCAACGATGCTCGGACCGCGCGTTCGTATTCTTCTTGGTTGTTCACCATCGCCATCAGTTGACCAATGGGAACTTCTAAGTCTTGGCAACGCTTGTACCACTCCGCATAGGCGGCCGTGACGAGTGCTGCACGATTCTTGAAATGGTGATACACCAAAGGTTCCGTGACGCCAACCTTCTCAGCAATCTTGGCCACTCGTACAGAACCCTCGCCCGCAACTTCCATCATTTCGATGGCTGCACTAATCATCTGTGAGCGTACGTCTGAACTGGAACTCATTGTTCCACACTAGATTGCGGAGATGAGCCACGAAGAGACAATCAACAAACTTGCCGCAACGTGGCAATCAATTAGCAATCTTGGCCAGACACTGACGGAAGAGCAATGGAAAACCTTTACGCAACTTCCACGATGGACCGTTCAGGACAATCTGTCTCATCTCGTTGCTTTCGAAGCGAATTTCCAAGGAATTCCTCCCCCACAACATGTTGCTACCGAGAAATCACATATCAAGAATGAACTCGGAAGTTCCAATGAAGATGATGTTGACGTGCGCCGTTCATTATCCGGTGCACAAGTACTTGCTGAATGGAATGAACTGACAGCGTTACGTCTCGAAGCTCTTCGTACTGCAAATGCTGACTATTTTGCACAAGAAGTCATGACGCCGGCTGGTCCAGGAACCATGGCTGACTTTCTTCACTTGCGCGTCCTCGACTGTTGGACACATGAACAAGACATGCGACGTGCGCTGGTACTGCCAGGACACCAGAGCGGTCCTTCGGCGGAACACACCATTGATCGTCTCACTCGCACACTGCCCATCGTGATTGGAAAACGTGCGCAAACACCCGAAGGACAATGCGTGATCATTCGTATCACCGGCCATGTGACCCGATTGATCGCACTTCCCGTGATTGACGGACGTGCTCAGATCCGCAATGAAGAACCCGCTTCCTCGCTGTGCGATATCTCAATGAATAGCGATGTGTTCTTACAGCTCGCAACTGGTCGCGCGGAATATGAAGAACTATCGAGCGACATCACAGTCTCTGGTGACGCTTCTCATGCCACACGAGTCCTCACTCAATTCAGCATGATGATCTAGTCGTGCAGTGAAGGGTCTACAACGAATCTGCTTGTGGGCCAACAGCGCCAATTGCTGCAAGATACGCATTGTGTGCATCAAGAACAAACACCACGTCAACGTCATCAAGCACGTCAACACCGCGTGCCACTGACTCACTCAACAAGTAGGCAGCAAGTGCTGTTTCATCTGCCACAACTGGTGTGTCAATGCTTTGCCGGCGATCAATGACGTCTCGTGGCATGAGATCTCGCTCGGACATCCAATTGAGATGACCTAGTAGTAACGCACGCACTTCCGTCGATGTCAGTCGTGCTTGCGTGTTCTCCGGCAGAGACTCTGAAACAAATTCCACTGCTTGATCAATCTCGTATACCACGCGTGGTGCAACAGCATCGAGGCGACGGGCCTCGCGACCCACCACCACTGCAGCAATCGCAAACACTGCGAGCGCCGACACGATTGCAAACACGATGATGCTGGTTGACATGTTCCCAGCCTATGTCAGGACAAAGAAAAGAGCCCGGGCACGAAGCCCGGGCTCTTTCTTGAATCTGTTCTCAACAGTGATCAGATACCGATGCGCTGAGCAAGAAGCTCGCGGTGGTAGGTGGGGTCACCGAAGATGAGTTCGCTTGACTTTGCACGCTTGAAGTAAAGGTGTGCTGGATGTTCCCAGGTGAAACCAATACCGCCGTGAATCTGAATGTTCTCAGCTGTTGCGTGGAAGTAAGCCTCTGAGCAATATGCCTTTGCGAGAGATGCAACTGAAGGAAGTTCTTCATTCATCTCTGCTGCACACCACATGCCGTAGTACGCAGCGGACTTTGCTGACTCAACCTCAAGCAACATGTCTGCACACTTGTGCTTGATGGCCTGGAATGAACCGATGGGGCGACCGAACTGGATGCGATCCTTTGCGTACTGCACTGCCATTTCGAGAACCTTCTGAGCTCCACCGACCTGCTCAGCTGCAAGTGCAACTGCTGCGAGATCCATGACCTGAGAAAGAACTGCGCCGCCGTTGCCCTCTGTACCGATGAGCTTGGCTGGTGTGTTGCTGAACTCAAGCTTTGCTTGCTTGCGTGTCTGGTCCATTGTGGAAAGAGCTGTACGAGTCAAACCACTTGCATTGCCCTCGACTGCGAAGAGGCTGACGCCCTTTGCTGTGCGTGCTGCAACGATGATGAGGTTTGCGGTGTGACCGTCGAGCACGAAGCTCTTGGTGCCGCTGATGGTGAAGTCAGAACCTGCACCCTTTGCCTCGATGGTGATGCCTGCTTCGTCCCAACGGCCTGATGGCTCTGTTGTTGCGAGTGTTGCGATTGTTTCGCCACTTGCGATGCCAGGAAGGTATGCCTTCTTTGCTGCATCGTCACCGGAGAGAAGCAATGTGTTTGCTGCAAGCACAACGCTGGAGAAGAACGGTGCACACAAGAGTGCGCGACCCATTTCTTCAAGGACAACACCGAGTTCGATGAAGCCATAACCCTGGCCACCGAATTCTTCGGGGATAGCAAGACCCTGGAGGGCCATTTCGCCAGCCATCTGTGACCAGACGCCTGCGTCGAAACCGTTGACGGTTTCCATGTTCTCGCGAACTGCCTCTTCTGATGACTTGTTCTCTAGGAACGAGCGCACCATCTTGCGGAGTTCTTCTTGTTCTTCACTAAATGCAAAATTCATGACGCCATTCTGACCCAGCAGTTCTTGGCTGCGCCACTCCGTATGTGTACACCCGTGTACACATCTTGTAGGCTCACCTTATGGCCTTTGTCGGAATGCGCGAATTCAGATCTGCCCTTGCCACATACATACGGCGGGCTCAACACGGGGAACGCGTCATCATCACGGTGGACGGCGCCCCCGTGGCACAGCTGTCTCAGATGTCTGCCGACATGGGTGGAGCGACGATGGCCGACCTCATTGCCCGTGGTGCCGTGGCACCACCGCGCCGGCGAGGCGACTGGATCCCCGATGACCCCCTGCTTCTCTCATCGGGCGCTCGCGTTGACCGCGCCTTGAACCAGGTGCGCTCATGACCGTCTTTCTTGATGCCAGCGCTTTGCTCTCACTCCATATTGAAGGACCCTCGGGCGCCATCGTTCGTGAAGCACTCGAAAGTGACACCACCTGGACCGCGTGCGCCATTGGGCTTGGCGAAGCAATCGCCGCTGCTTCACGTCTCACTGACGAAGCAGTACTGATTCGTCATCTTGAAGACATGCTGCGCCACACGTGGGATTTTCTCCATGTTGTCCCCCTCGACCAAGCACTGCTCGATGAGGCCACCATGCTCTGTCAAGAACAGCCCGTCGGTATGTCCACCGCAATGCATCTAGCCGCAGCTGCACGTTTGCCACAGCCCGTTCAATTCGTCACCTTCGATGCAGCCCAGATTCCCGTCGCACTATCGCTGGGTTTCGAAGTTGTGTCAGGCTGAGGACATGGCGTCGCCACTAGGAACATTGCACTACTTCGATCACAATCTCGAAGTCCATCGTGTTGTTGTCGGTTCCTATGCCAACAATGTGTTCATCGTGCGCTGCAAACATACGGGCGATGCCGTTCTCATCGATGCAGCAAATGAGCACGAACGTCTTCTCGAACTCTGCACAGCATTAGGCGTGCGCCGCGTGCTTGAAACACACGGACATCACGACCACATTCAAGCTGTCCCCGCAATGCGCGAAGCTGGGTACGAAGTTGCAGTGATGGACGAAGATGCCGAGATGCTCAAGGACGTTGGCTACGACGTTTTCATTAGCGACACGCAAATCTTTGAAGTGGGCAAGTTGCGTTTAGAAGCAATTCATAACCCAGGACACACTCCTGGTTCCGTTTCCTTCAAAGTGCATGATGCGCCGCTGCTGTTTACTGGCGACACACTGTTTCCTGGCGGCCCTGGCGCAACGCACTTTCCTGGCAGCAGCTTTGAAACAATCATCGAGTCTCTCGATACACGGTTGTTCACATTCCCTGGCAACACTGTTGTCCTTCCAGGACATGGCGTGGACACCACCATCTCTGTCGAACGTCCACACCTCAATGAATGGATCGAACGTGGCTGGTAGTTCAGCTTTTCTTGGCGCAATGGCACCCGAGGTAGTACCCGTCGCGCACGCCACTGAGCACATAACTGTCGATGGTCGACTCTCACACAATGATCGCGCACGTTTACGCGCAATTCCGTCCTACAAAAACGCGTGGTCGACGGTGTGGTTGTTTGGACAGAACATTCTCATTCTCGTCGCAGCAGCTCAACTGAACCATCTCGTTAGTTGGATCATCGCGTTTCTTCTCATGGGCCGTGCCCATGCACAGTTTGCTTCTCTCATGCATGAAGCTGCACATCGTTTGTTGTTCTCCAATAAAGCAATCAACGACTTTGTGGGCAATTGGATTCTTGGTTACTTCGTGATGACAAGCACACAGGCGTATCGCCGCGTGCACATGGCACACCATAAGCGTGAGTTCGGACCAAACGAACCAGATATTCCGCTGTACGCGAACTACCCCGTCTCACGTGCCAGCTTGCGTCGCAAACTCATTCGTGATGCCACAGGCCAAACGGGTTACAAACTGTTGCGCAATCAATTCAGAAATCTGCTCTCGACTGACGCTCGCGTACGACACACCCTCTGGAAGATGATCGGCGTACAAGTAGCAATCGCAGCTGCATTCACCCTCGCTGGTTACTGGTGGATGTACCCCGTGATGTGGGTGGCGCCGTACCTCACCGTCTGGCGTGTCATCAACCGTTTGCGTTCCATCGCCGAACATGGCGGTCTACGCGAAGACGATGACCGTCGCTTCACCACTCACTCGGTTGCTCAGCATTGGGGTGCCCGATTTTTCTTGGTGCCGTACAGCATCGGATTCCACATGGCTCACCACGTTGATGCCGGAGTTCCCTTCCGTCATCTCAAGGAGTACCACCGCCTCCTTCATGAGGCCAACTATCTCGACGACGCTCTTGAGTACCCCTCGTACCTGGCGTTATGGAAGTCACTGTCCTCCCCGGCCTAGTTTCCACTACGCCCATAGTGGTAATTCCCCCCGCCCTAATAGACTGGGCTTGTGAGCGAACTTTTCCGCATCGAGAACCTCCACGCCCGCCCCGTTACTGACGATGGTGAGTCCGCAGACGACATTTTGCGCGGCCTCTCTCTCAAGGTGGCTGCTGGTGAAGTCCACGCAATCATGGGGCCCAATGGCTGTGGCAAGTCCACTCTTGCCAGCACCCTCTTGGCTTCCCCCGAGTATGAAGTCACCTCGGGCGACATCTTCCTGAATGACGAGAACATCACTGACTGGACAACAGACGTGCGTGCCAAGGCCGGCATGTTCCTCGCCTTCCAGTACCCGCAAGAAATTGCTGGTGTCTCGGTCATCCAATTCCTTCGCCAGGCATTATCTGCGCGCAAAGGCATCGACCTCTCTGTTCTTGAACTTCGCTTGTCTGCAATGGACTGGATGAAGCGCCTCGGAATGGATTCTTCTTTCGTTGACCGTTACCTCAACGAAGGTTTCTCCGGTGGAGAAAAGAAGCGCAACGAGATCATGCAGATGGCATTGCTCGAACCAGAGTTCGCGGTTCTCGACGAGACCGACTCTGGCCTCGACATTGACGCATTGCGCATTGTTGCGAAAGGTATCCGTGAAGTACGAGTTGACCGTCCGAACCTGGGCATCCTCCTCATCACGCACTACCAACGCCTTCTTGACGAATTACAGCCCGACCACGTGCACATCATGATTGATGGTCGCATCGTGAAGTCCGGCGGTATGGAGCTTGCAGCAGAGCTGGAAAAGAACGGCTACGAGGCATACAAGGCCTAAGTGTTGTGAGTTACGACGTTCAAAAGCTTCGCAATGACTTTCCTGTTCTGGCAGAAGTCATTAACGACAAGCCACTGGTGTACCTCGACTCCGCAAACTCTTCTCAGAAGCCGTTAGCAGTCATTGATGCAATGAGCGACTTCATGTCGCATGCATACAGCCCCACCAACCGCAGCGCGTATCAGATGGCAGCCCATGCAACTGACCTGTATGAAGGTGCACGCGCAAAAGTTGCAACGTTCATCAATGCTCGCCATGCTCACGAAGTTGTCTTCACTAAGAACGCCACCGAAGCACTCAACCTTGTTGCCCGTGCATGGGGTTCAGCGAATCTCAACAAGGGCGATGTTGTTCTCCTCACACACATGGAACACCACGCCAACATTGTTCCGTGGCAAATGCTGGCTGCAGAGCATGGCTTCACCATTCGTTGGGTTCCGCTCACAAACGACGGCCTTCTTGATCTCACCGACCTAGACACATTGCTCACGGGTGCAAAGGCATTTTCTTTCACCGCAATGTCCAATGTTCTCGGAACAATCAACCCAGTCGCAGAACTCGTTGCCGCAGCACATCGTCATGGTGCAATCGCAATTGTTGATGGTTGCCAATCAGTGCCACACATGGTCACCGATGTTCAAGCGCTCGGTGCTGACTTCCTTGCATTCAGTAGCCACAAGATGGTCGGCCCCACTGGCATTGGCATGTTGTGGGGACGCGAAGAACTTCTCGATGCAATGCCACCATTCCTTGGCGGCGGCAACATGATTTCCGATGTGCGCCTTGATGGATTTACCTGTGCTGAATTACCTGCAAAGTTTGAGGCGGGAACACAACCCATCATCGAAGCAGTCGGACTCGGTGCTGCTGTCGACTATCTCACCGCAGTGGGCATGGAGAACATCCGCCAGCACGAAATCGACATCACCACCTACGCACTCAACACACTGACTTCTCGCTTTGGTGACGACATCGTGATTCACGGCAGCCGAGACGTATCCGTTCGCGGCGCCACCATCAGCTTTGCGTACAAGGACGTTCATCCTCACGACGTGAGCCAAGTCCTCGACCAAACAAATGTCTGTGTTCGAGCAGGACACCATTGCGCCAAGCCCCTCATGCGCCTTCTCGGGTCCAATGCCACTGTGCGTGCCAGTTTCTATCTGTACAACACCAACCACGAAGTTGATGCCCTTTGCGACGCGTTATCCGCCGCGGGCGACTTCTTCACCCTCTAGCCTCATAGTTCTAGACACGGAGACACACCATGCCCGGCCTCGAAGACCTCTACCGCGAAATCATTCTTGATCATTACAAGAGCCCACGTAACCGTGGCTCTCTTGAACCACCTGCAGTGCGCGCCGAAGGTCATAACCCATTGTGCGGTGACGAGATTGAAGTTTTCATCTCTGTTGAAAACGACATCGTTGCCGACATCAAGATCAGCGGACAGGGTTGCTCCATCAGCCAAAGCTCAGGATCAATGATGAGCGCTGCAATCAAGGGCAAGCCGATTGCGGAAGTGCGTGCTCTCATCAGTCGCTTCAAGCACATGATGTCCATCGAAGAAGGCGAACAGCCCGATACATCTGCACCACTCGGAGATCTTGAAGCATTGCAAGGCGTTGTGAAGTTCCCTGTACGCATCAAGTGTGCAGTTCTTTCTTGGAACACACTGGCCGAAGCACTCGATATCGCTGCTGAATAGGGCATGACCCCTTATGGGTCAATAGCGCTATTAATCTCTCATCATCATGTTTCGTCCCCTCCGAATCGCTGTTGCTGTCACCGCCCTGTGCACTCTTGTGCCTGCGATGCCCGTCAACGCTGAAGGAACTGGCGACACCACGCCCGACACAACTCTTCCCGTCGATACCACTGTCGAGTCGACCATTGCCACTTCGACAACATCGACCTTGCCGCCGGTGTCGCGTCCGCAGAAACGTCGCATCAACATTGCATTTTCTCGCATCGTGTTAAGCGAACAGCGTGCTTACTTCTATACGTCAAGTCGCCGACTCATCGCCACACTTCCTGTTTCCACTGGTTCTGATGATCAAACTCCTGTTGGCACATTCAAAGTTTTCTCAAAATCCGCCCAGACCTTCTACGCCCCGAATCCCCGGGAGCGCATGAAGTTCATGACGCGATTCACCAAGGGTCGCGAAGGTGGAAACATTGGGTTCCATGGCATCCCCTACAAGGTGACCAAGAACGGCGAGGTGCCCTTCTACACCCCGCTCGGAGTCGCCCCTGTTTCGCATGGCTGCATTCGCATGCGAGTTACCGACGCCAAATGGGTCTTTGAAAACATGAAGATTGGCGCCGTCGTCGCCGTTGTTCGCACTCGGGGCTGACATTCCCTCTTTCCAGTAGTAGTTTTTCCTTATCCACGAGGGGGAACCATGGCAGAGCGCGCAACATTCAAGTCATTCCAGGAATCCACAAAGGAAGAATGGCAAAACATCATGGTGTGTCTGCAAGAGACGCAATCCATGGTTGCTGACCGAGTGATCGAGCAATTGCAGATGCTTGAGTTGGATCAAGGTGGCTTCCCTGTCAATCGTCTTGAGCACTGCCTGCAAACTGCCACACGTGCAGAAGCCGATGGTCGCGATGCTGAATACATCATGTGCTCTCTGATTCACGACATTGGTGACAACCTTGCGCCGTTCAATCACCCTGACATCGCAGCAGGCATCTTGAAGCCGTTCGTCTCAGAAGCCAATTGGTGGATGGTCAAGCATCACGGCATCTTCCAGGGGTATTACTTCTGGGATCACATCGGCCTCGACAAGAACGCACGCGAGCAATTCCGCGGCAATCCATACTTCGAATACACCGAAGAGTTCTGCGCAAAGTACGACTCCCCTGCATTCGATGCTGATTACAAGAGCGCACCGTTGTCACACTTCGAACCAATGATTCGAGAGCTGTTCAAGCCAAAAGGACGCTGATACTGCGGATTGAATAATCCGTGTTCCCGTCACCCACCACTGTTCAGAGTTAGGTTGCTTCTATGAAGATCACCTTGCTCGGAACCGGCAGCCCACTCCCTAGTGCAACATGTGCTGGGCCATCCACACTTGTGCAGGCCGGCGGCCAAAACATTGTTGTTGACGCTGGTCGTGGCGTGATCATGCGTCTCGTGGGCGCAGGGTGTCCTCCACCATTCATCGCAGCCGTTTTCCTCACGCATCTCCACAGCGACCACATCTGTGATCTCAACGACATCATCACCACACGTTGGATCTCCACTCCGGCTGCGACTGCGCTCCCCATCTATGGCCCCAAGGGCACCAAGAGGATGGTCGACGGAATTCTTTCGATGTTGACGCAAGACGAGACGTACCGTCTCGATCATCACGACGATCTGCGCGCTGCTGGTGGCATGAAGGTTGATGTCCGCGAAGTTGAAGCTGGTGAAACATTCAGCATCGGTGATGTCGCGATTTCTGTCCATGCAACTGATCACCGTCCTGTTGCACCCACAGTTGGTTTCCGCATCGAGCACGAAGGCGTTGTTGCAGCACTTGCAGGCGACACCATTCCGTGTGAAGGCCTGTACGACATGTGCAAAGACGCCGATGTCTATGTGCAGACAGTTCTTCGTGAAGACTTGGTGCGCACATTTGCTCCGCTTGTCCCCACAGGCGACCGTTTCCTCGACATTCTTGATTATCACTCGACAGTGCAACAAGCAGGCCAGACAGCTGCGAAGTGCAATGTAAAAACCTTGTTGCTCACTCACTTTGTTCCTGCGATTCAGCCAGGACAAGAAGAAGAGTGGCGTGCAATGGCTGCTGAACACTTCTCTGGCGAGATTGTGGTTGGCCCCGACCTTACGTTTGTAGAGAAGTAACACTCTTGGGTGTGGAGGTTGCAAGCCACACACCAACTATTGCAATCACTAACCCGATGACTGATAACGGGTGAAGCCGTTCTTGAAACAACAGCGCACCTTCAATAGTGGAGAGCGCAGGCGTTAAGAAAAACAGACTGCTGACTTGTGCAGCAGCTTGTCGATGCAGCAACCACAACATGATCAAGATTGCTGCCACGGACAGAACAATGACTGACCATGCGAGCGAGAACATGCTGCGTGCAGTGATCTGAAATTGCCAGCCTTCCCACGTCACCGCCAACATTCCCAGTGCAACGGTCGTTGCGGCGTATTGCACAGCGGTTCCACCTAGCAACGGAGTTCCTGTTGCGAAACGTCGCTGCACCAACGTGCCGCCAGCCATTCCGGCGACTGCAATGGACATTGCAATGACAGCAAACAACGTGACTCCCTCGCCTGCACCACCATGTTCAATCACAACCGCAATCACCCCGACAAAGCCAAGACACACGCCCAAGACGCGTCGACGCGGAAGTTCTTCTCCCAGCAGCACACGACTCAACACCGTGGTCACAACCGGATGAAGCGCAGCGATGAGTGCACTAATTCCTGATGGAAGCCCGTGATCGATCGCAACCCATACGCCACCGAGATACATGGCATGTATGCCAATTCCCGTGCACACCTGCACCGATAGTTGAGGGCGAACCAGGCGTGCCTCGCGCATGAGCCGAGCGACTCCCCACAGAACCAGCGCTGAGATGGCTGTTCGAACAGTCAGAAATGTGAGCGGCCCCGCGTCCTCTGAGCCGTACCGAGCAACGACAAAACCCGTACTCCACAAGACAACGAAGATTGCTGGCGCCCACCGCTTCAGCATGATGGAAAAGGGCTTTCGGGGCCGAAGGTCACCCAATGACTGTAGGTCTCGGCGCTTTCGGTACTGTGCCTCATTATGAATAACCAAGAACTTCTTGACGCAGCGTGCCCTCTGATTAACGATCTCGGAGCCGCTTTCTATTTCATTCCCGAGACACTCGGTGTTGGTAAGGCAATGGGCCTTGGCGGCATGGAGTTCTATGTGCAAGGACGCGCTGGCCAGATGGGTAACACCGAGCCAGAAGCAGTTGCTGCAGCCTTCGGATATTTCAAGCCAGCTCTTCTCAAGAGCATCCTTGACTCAGCGAACGCAAAATCAGATCCACGCGTCACTGGTGCTGCCTTCATGAATGCATGCGCCACCATGAGCCGCGCAAAGTTGTCGTCGCTTCCAAATCTTGATGCATTCGTTGCAGTCCTCGACAAAGTCAACAACGCAGCCGACCCTGACGGACTCGCGCTGTACGCAGCAATCAATGCAGAGACATTGGCAGAAGATTCAGCTGGTCGCGTGTTGCAGCTCATCGCAATTCTTCGCGAGTACCGCGGCAGCGCTCACCTTGTCGCGCTTCGTGCAGCCGGCGTGGATTCACGCACAGCACACTTCATGAAGCGCCCAGACATGTGGAAGCAGTTTGGTTACACCGAAGAAGAAGCACCTGTCATCACTGATGCAATTAAGGCTGCACGTGCAGAAGCAGAGCGCATCACAGATCGCATCGTTGAGCCCGCATACGCAGTACTCACTGATGCAGAGCGCACGGTGTTGGTAGACGGCATGCGTGCAGTCAAGGCAGCACTAACGGCCTAAGAGCTATTCGGCGGAGAGATTCGCTGAAATCTTTGAGAACCCCGAGGCGAATGCCTTGATCTCAGTGGGTGACAACACATCAATCATCAGTCGTCGAACACTCTCGAGGTGTTCCGGAGCTGCAGTCTTGAGAAGATCAAAACCTTTTGTTGTTAACTGAGCAAATGCAACACGGCCGTCCTCGGTTGACTGCACACGCATCACCAACTTTTTCTTCAGAACGCCTTCCATACGGCGCGTCAACCCACTTCGGGTTAGACGCAACCGATCTGCCAAATCGCACATGCGCATTTGATGATTCTCAGATTCAGAGAGCATGGCCAGTAGTTGATAGTCACCACGATCAAGGCCAAAGGGAGCCAGATCTTTCTCGATGGCTTTCATCAAGTCGCTCGTTGTCTCAATAAAGGCAAGCCACGCGTCCATTTCTTGCGAGGAAAGCCACTTGGTTGCCATCCCCTCAATCTAGCCACAAATGTGGGATAGTTGCTATCGCAATCATTTTATGTTTATGATTGTGTCCTCAACTATCTTCCCTTGAAAGAGAGAAACACATGGACTATGTCCTTCTCGCAGCAAGAATCTTGTTTGCATTTATGTTCCTCGGCTCTGGCTTGAATCACTTCAAGCACACCGAAGCAATGACTGGCTACGCACAGTTCAAAAAAGTTCCCATGGCGAAACTATCAGTGCAGGTCTCCGGACTTCTCTGCATCCTTGGTGGACTCTCCGTCATTCTTGGTGTCTGGACAGACCTTGGCGCACTTGTCCTGGCCGTCTTGCTTGTTGCAATGGCAGTCAAGATGCACGACTTCTGGAATGCAGATGCAGCTTCGAAGCAAGTGGAGATGATCGGCTTTTTGAAGAACATCTCGATGGCCGGTGGCGCATTGTTCATCTTTGCAATCAATGCTTCAGAGAATGCTGATTACGCCCTCCAGCTCGTCGGTGGACTTTTCGGCGGACAGTAATTCTTTCGAGAATCACCTCACATGGGGGTGGAGACCACATGGTCTCCACCCCCATTTGCATTTACTGAGTGAGTCGCTCCAGCAATTGGTTGAGGTCCACAGTTGCGATTCCAATCGCATGGTCAGAGATTCCATAGGGAATTACCAGACGTGAGTTCGCCCTCATTGATCCACATGAGTAGACAACGTTGGGCACATACCCATCTCGCTCATCATTCTGAGGCGTTAACAAGGGCTCCCCCAGAACACCAATCACGCGAGAAGGGTCATCGAGGTCAAGAAGCGAAGCACTAAGGCAATACGTGCGCATAGGGCCAACTGCATGAGTCATCAAGAGCCAGCCTGCTTCCGTCTCAATGGGTGATCCGCTATTTCCCACCTGAATCAATTCCCATGGGCGAAGTGGAATCTGCACCGACATTGAAGAGTTCCAATAGTCAAGATGATCCGAGAAGGTCACCCAATTGGATTCATTATCCGCGCGAGACATTGCGGCGTACATCCCACCAATCTTTCGGGGGAAGAACGCCATTCCCTTTCCTCTCGCAGCTTTCCCCGCAATGGGGTGTGTCTCGAAAACAAGAAAATCACTCGTCGAGAGAAGTTGCTGAGAAATGTTTGTTCCATCGAATGCTGTGTACGACGCCACGTATCGAGAACTGCCATCATCCTCTGTGAATTGCACAAATCTCGCGTCCTCCATCCCCCGCCACTCGGCGTACGACACTGGCCACAAGACTCTCTCTGAAACATCTCTTTCCGTGGAAAAGGACACGGAGTAATTTCGCTCAGCAATCATTCGAAAATGATGAACCGTTGTATCGGCATTGCGAAATGAGTCTCGATCATCAAGGAAACGGAAGAGCACCGTGTTGAGATCCGTCAAGGTGAAACTCTCACCAAGTTGGCTCATTATGAATCGGGCATTTTCTCCAAGGTCATCCATTTCTTCCAGCAATCCCTTGAAGTTTGCTTGTAACAACAGTGGTTCCCAATGAGTACCGATGACAGGATGCTCCCCCGGGCTCGTGATGTCAACGTGTCCGTCTTCGTAGATCACACCTTCTCGAAATCCGATGGACGAACGATGTCCTTCACCAATGCATCGCACACTCATCATGAATCGAATCGCTCCGCTCTCGAGGTCTGATTGATCAGGATGAGGAACAATGGACGGGTTCGTTAGTGCTGCTGACTCGATGGAGAACTCATGGGAGAAAAGTGCCCCAATGAGACGCCACCGCTCTTCCGACAAAATCACTCCGGGCTGCACACGATTTGCCACTCGATGGGCGTGCATCTCTAAATCATGAGTGAGATCCTGATGACGCTCTGCAAATCGGCTGTACACATCCTCGAGCGCTCGGCAGACGTCTTCTTCTGACAGCGCAAGAACTCGATCAATGACCAGACTTGCGCGCGACTGACTTGCTCCGTAATCCTCCTGACCCGCCACGAACAATCGAGAGATGACACGCGTGGCATCCGGAAGCAGGCGATGAGGTGTCCGATGAACAAGAAAATCTGAAGAGCCAGCGCCGATCACACAAGCCACATGGACGATCGATGCTGCATTGTTGAGATCATCGCAAGCGTAGATTCAGCTCCTTGGTTCAGGTTCACGCCTGTTGGCCGCAATCCGTCGTACCCACCGCCGGTTTCCGTATCCATCATTACAAGGCCAACGTCGTTGTTCCCCAAAAACCAATTCACGGCGAGGTCAATTACTTCTTCCCAGTAGTCGTCACCGGTCACAGCAGATGCACGAGCTGCAGCATCAGCAATTGCTGCAACTTCTATCGGCTGCTGATCAAAGCCCGGTTTGATGTCCCCAGGCCCACGACCACCCACGGGTGTCACCGAAAGATGGTCGCCCAATGACTCTTCCCGAATCAGCCAGTGCAGCAAACGAGTACCGCGAGCAACTAACCCACCGTGATTCAGGGATTCCCCCACTGCGAGCATTGCTTCAGGAATCAGAGCATTTGCATAAGTCAATCGGTGCTCTGGCCACAACCAGTCGCCATGTCCATTCGGATGAAATGCGAACATCGCTACGCCATCGGCCAAGAGGGCTTGCGCGCCTTCGTGAGAAGAATCCATTTTGATGATCTCGGCAGCACCAAGCATCGCAAAACACATTGATCTCAAGGAATCAGACCGCGTTAAAGCACCAATTCCAAAAGCGTCATAACAACTTGTTCGTAGTTCTGCATCCGATGAACGTGTCACTGCTGTTCCGAACCCCCACAGCGCACGACCCCAACAGTCGTCTGTGCTCGGGGCGTCAATCCACATTCGTTCGAAACTCATTCTGTTGTGCACAGATCCATCACGTCTCTGAGAATCAATCAGAAAGCGTGCGGCGATTCGAGCCAGTAACGCAGAGTCTGGGTTCTCCGCGTTGTCCCGAGCCGCAACCACCAACAACCGTGCGTTGTCATCCGTGCAATAACCATGTTCAAAACGAGGATGTTCAAATTCCGCGTGTTCAAGAATTCCACGGTCATCGGTCATTCGCGAAAGATGCCGAAGCCCCATGCGATGGCGAGGTTCAAGAACTGTCATGATGCAACCGTACTTCCGGATCTCACGAGTTGACTTCCGTATTCCAAGTACTTCGACGCGACAACTGTCCAACGATGTTGACGAGCGATATCTGCTGTTGCGTCGAACATCGAGTCCAATCGGCTCTCTTCCGTGACAACAGACCGAATAGCTGATGCCAAAGAAACAGGATCACGATGAGGTACCACTATCCCCGCCTCCCCCGCTAACAGTTCTTCGGCATGAGGAAATGCAGTGGCAATCACTGGGCGACGAGCAGAGAGCGCATCGACGAGTACGCCGGAAGTGATTTGATCAACCGAGTCATAGGGCAATACAACACAGGAGACAGAATTGATGAGCTCCAAGAGAGAGTCAAGACTGCGATAGGTGTCATCAAACTCGATGATCCCTTCGACGCCCAAGAGACGCGACCGCCTCTTCAACATATCTCTGTACCCGTCGCCATCATTCGCAAGAATCTTGGGGTGGGTCTGCCCGGCAACGATGTAACGGATACGCGTTGAAAGTTCGGGAACCATTGCCATTGCGTCAATCATCCACTCAACACCCTTGCCTGGGCCGAGAAGACCCCATGTCAGGAACGTGAACGGCTCGACGGGAGGAACGCTTGAAACAGGAAGCAAAGTAGCTCCATGCGGAATCACGACAACCTTTGCCGGGTCAACTTCATAAAGGGAGATGAACCGATCGCGAGCTACTTGTGTCATGGCAACGAGAAGGTGAGCCTGTCTCGCTAGTTGCTCCAGCACTCTGCGCTGCCCTCCTGACGGGCGCAACGGAACTGTATGCAACGTGACAACAATCGGTACATGAACATCATCAAGAAGATCCAAGATCTCGCTTCCATCATCACCACCAAAGATTCCGAATTCATGCTGCAAGAGCAAGAAGTCATAACCATTGATGATTCGGGCAGCTTCAATTCGAGAGCGAGACGAGCCCTGCACAAGATGGGCAACAACAGATGGAGGCCGATTGTGGATGTTCCCTTCAGAGACATCCACAATTCCGACTTCCCGAGCACCAACTGCACTCATCCCATTTGCAAGAGCTGAAGCAAATGTTGCCAAGCCACAATGTGTTGGCGGGAATGTACTGATCACCGCAACGGTGGGCATGTTCCCCGCGGATGGATGCAATGGAGACCACGGCATCAATCGCATGGGGCTGTCTGGGAGAACCATCGAGCGCATTATCGACCACCGTTTCGACGCTGGCGACGATTAGTGGACAATGTCATTGCCCCGACTCCTAAGAGAAGGACAAGTCCAGCCAGAAGGGTTATGCCACCGACGTGCCAACCCGTGACAGGAAGTGCATCTGGAAATAGCACGTCAAGAACATCTTCGGTTCCTGTCGGATTATCTGGGTTCACAATCTGAAGCTCAATTGGCGTTGTTGTTGATGGTGCAACAGTTGTCGAAGGGACGACTGTGGTTGTCGTCGCAGCGGGCAGTGTTGTTGTCGCAGCAGGAACCGTCGTTCCAGCTATGGAAATAGTTGTCGTAGTGGCGATGGGGATCGTTGTCGTCGCAATGGGCAATGTGGTTGTAGTGGTTGTTGTAGCGGGTGGAATGTAGGTCACCGTGACCTGACGAGTCGGGCTCGAGAGCTCACCCACATAACCGAATGCACTATTTGTCACCGACCCCGACTCAAGATCACCAGACACCACTGTGTACACCGCAGTGCACGTCACAGTTCCACTGATTTGAAGAGTCGTGGATGCAGCGCCACAAGTAATTGGTGCTCCTCCATTGATCTTGTCATCGTCAATGAAGAACTGCGATGGGCCCAAGATGGTGTTGCCAGTGTTTGTCAGCACATAGGTGTACGTGATCTGGTCACCCACTGCAGAGTAACTCTCTGCATCAGCTGTCTTTGAAAGTCCCAACTCTGGGGCAGGAAGCGGAGCGTTATAAAACACACACGTTGCATCTTCCCCTTCCGCAAGGACAATCGTTGCTACCGAACCGTTTACTGTTGCCGTGCCTGTTGATTGATTCGCAATGCTGCAGGAGGCTCGATCAAAGCCCCAACCCGCTAATGAGCTTTCCGTCACTGTGTACGTACCGAATGCAGTAATTCCGGTGAACACTTTTGTATTCGCCAGAGTTCCGTCATCAACCAAGTCAAAGCTTGTCAACGGTGAAGGAGTTCCCACGAACGAGAATGCTGTTGAACTTTCATTCGTTGCTTGCTTCACGATCGTGATGGAACCAGGAATTGTGACCGCACCTGCACTCAATGAACGATCCATATTTCCTGAAGAACAGTTGTCCACGTTCGAGCACTGAAAATCAATGACTCGCATGTGGTACGGAGAACCCGATACATCAGCTGCCGACTTGCCTGAACCCCAATCAAGGCGACGTGCAATGTGACCGCCCCATGCAATCACTGCCGTTGAATTAGTCGCCGTGAAGTACAGGAAAAGCCCTGTTTGTGAAGTTTCCGCGTAGGTACCGGTCAAGGAATAGGCACTGGGGTTTGCAGAGATAGTGCAGGTGGAACTGCCGCACAGATTCCCACCGGAGTTAGTGACCGTTGCGCCATCCGCAGGGAAGGTAGCGCCAAAGGCGGTGAAGTTCTGACCTGACACTTGCGTCACTCCGCCGCCTGTGACGTGAGGATCAATAGGAATAGCAAGAGTGCTTGATCCACCTGAGCACGTCACCCCCGCACATGGGTTAGCAGTACTTTCAGTGCGGTTGTATGTCGTTGGATAATCAATGGCGTGTTTCCCTGACTGCGTTGTATCCCACTCAAGTTGCAACTTGTATGTCTTGCCAACCGTGAGGTTCGAAGCGATGGTGCGGTACGGAACACTGTCGCCTTCGGCGTAGTCCGAATTGCTTGTTCCCAAGTTTCCGGTCTGCCAATTCGACGAATGTGTCGTGTCACATGTTGTTGTCAGGTTTGAACACTGTTCAAGAGAAACTGAAGGCTTACTAGAAGCTTGGAGTGGCGAATCCCATTTGCTCATCAATACAACAGAAGCCATCAGGAGCATGGCCGCGCTTGTTCTGAAAAACTTTCTTCGATCTTGAAAGACACGCTCTTTCAATGACACTGTGTCAATAGTCGGATCCATGGGGCACTTCCTTGTTTGCGGAGGCTCAACCATTGGTCCTGGGCTGCGCGGGTGTGTTGTGAATAGCAATTGTCTGGGCTATCTGTTCAACAGAATCTGATGAACAAGTGCAAAGTACCGAGCTACATCCCCGCAATCAATGAACAGAGGTACCAAGCCAGTACGCAGAAGTACCTATCTTCGGTAGCAGCCACATCAGCGAAATGCAGCACGTAGTTTCACCTCATGAAGATCATCACAAAGACATGCATTGCTGCTCTATCAGTGAGCTTGATGACGACTTCTACTTCAATTGCTCTCCAGGGGTCACCGCTCCAATCCTCCAGAAAACCATTAGTTGTTGAACCCACAAAGGTTGTCACCATCAAACCGGCCTACGGTTTCTACAACCCACCAGTGCGCACCAGACTCTCCAAATCAGAGGTCGACATCATTCGTCGACTTCAGAAAATTGCAAGTGATTGGGAACCAGCTTCTCCACCACCCGTCAATCTCATTCAATGGAAAATTGAGCCATCAGCCGCAAAGTCTCCGACCATTGCACTAGGCATTGAAGCTTTCAATGCGGCTCGTGCATTTTTATCCGTACCAGTCAATGACGCGACAAAGCCAGTTGTTCTCGTCATTGGACGAAGTCAAGCTTTCCTTCGAGAACAAGTCAACCTTCTGGAATGCCAACCCAATTTGGCCCTCTACAAAGGTGAATACCTCATGGGCGCCACCATCTGCAACCGAAGCGTGATAGTGATCAACCTCACCGGGTATCTCTTCCTCCGTTACATTGGACAGCCAATCACCATGGCGATGGAACAGCGAACCGAGCCTCCATTTTCAACAACCCATTACACGCTCGTTGATCGAAATATTTCAGGACTCGCTCATGAGTGGACCCACGTTGCAAGAAATCGTCTCACCGATGGCTTCATCCCTGAAAACGAACCAGCATGGTTTCGCGAAGGTCTTGCTGAAGTTGTCAGCGGACTATCACGTGTGAAGTCTTCAAACGGCAAACTTCCTTATCTTCATTTCCATATTATTCGACTGAGGAAGTTCTCAACGTGGCCGAATAGTTGTCTTGCGTCAATCTCTACACTTCGTAGCAATAGCAAGTTAACCGGAGGTTGCGAGTACCTCAAAGGAGCAGTCGCTCTCGAGTTGCTAATTGCAAACTACGGAGGACTTTCGAAAATCATCAATCTCTATGAACACATGCGAGAATCTGGCGACTTCTTTTCTTCATTCAAGTTCGTCTACAACATGACAGTCGCACAATTTGAGGCGCGAGCAGATACCTATGCGCGATATATCTCACAAGTAGTGCATTACGGCAAGTGATGAATGTCCAGCATTAGCGCCTGGAGTACTTGTGTCAATTTCATTTGGTACCAATGCCTTGTTGAAGCACCTTGATTATCGGGTGGAATGGCTTCAACAGGGAGACACCAATGAATTTGAACAATGACACTCGTGCAATCGCCGAAATGTTTGCCGACATGACCGACATCTTTTGCGAATGCATTGACGAAGATGGCCTTCACATGCTGCTTTCCTACTGCCTCGAGGCATCATCTCTTGAACAAGGCGAGATTGTGATGATCCCAACGGGCAATGAAACTCCCCTCACCGTTCGAAGTGACAAGTCCATTCGTCCAGTCACTGAGACCATTCCCTATTTGGCGCAACGAGCTATCAATACGTTGCAGTCTGAATTCTCAGTCATCGGCAATGGGCGAGAACTCATCTGCGAATATGCATTTCCTCTTCGCATTCGCGGAGCTGCACTCGGGGTCATTCATCTCTCCAGCGCGGGCCATTCTGCGCTCGGAGAACATTCCATCGCAGTTCTACAAAGCATTGCCGACATTGCTGCTACGACAATTGACCAGACCCATCGCATTCAACAGGCCCATTCACTCGTCAGCCAGTTACAAGGTGCTCTTGACAGCCGGGTGATCATCGAGCAGGCCAAGGGAATTCTCGCTGAAAGAAATCACACCGACTTCCCTAGTGCATTTCAGGAGATCCGCTCTATCGCACGCCGTGAACAACGCCCCGTTCGCACGGTTGCTGCCGACATCGTCGCCGGTCTCGTCACCGCTTCATAACTTCGTTTCTGCACCACCCACACTGAGCAATCTCAATAAGACGACATGGTTGGCCGAATATGATGTTCACGTGGCAAGCAATGACGGAGACCGCTCGAAGTTCTTCCCTGCAATTGAAAAGAAACACGGTGGCCCCATTTCGCTATGGATAGATCGACTTCGCGAACTCGGCGAGGCAAAGTATCCCGAACAGATCGCTTTTCTGCGTGAGAACCATGGCTTTAGCCAGGCTCATGCCAACGCATTGGTGATGTACGTCCGAGGCTCGACAACATCAAAGAAGTTCGCTACCCCTACTGACTACTTCAAGACCGTGGATCCTTCTGTCGCGAAGAAGATCAAGGAGATCTTCGCAAGCATTACGAAGACGTACACAGATCTTGAATTGGTCATGGCATGGAACCAGCCAATGCTCAAGACTGGCGACCAATACATCTTGGGAATTTCTGTTTCGAAGAATCACCTCACTATTGGGCCCTTCAACACAGATTTCGTGAAGACATTTGCCAAGAAACTCGAGAAGTTCGAATCCAACAAGAAGACATTCAAAGTTCCCTTTGATTGGAAGGTAGACGGTGCCCTCATGCGAGCAATCGTGAAGGATCGTCTCGCTGAATTGTCCTGAATCTGAACACAATCTGAACTGAGAAGCTGAAGTCACCCACTTGATACCCAAGTGATGAGATACTTTCCCCATGATTGATCAATTCAAAAGTCTGAGAAAACTCAACCTCATAGCTGGTTGCCTCCATCTCGTTTCCCTACTAGCAATATTGTTTCTCTCCACCGATTGGTCACTGCCTGTCCGTGCCACGTACTTATCCGATGCCCCAGGCACCGGTAACTTCGCAGCACCAGTTGAACTCTTCAGCCTCAATACCAGTTACGCAGTTGCGTCGTTCATGGCCCTATCTGCGTTCTTTCACTTCTTCGTGAGTTCAGGCCCCATCTTTCCAAAGTATGTCGACGGCTTGAAGCGCCACATAAATGTGTATCGATGGATCGAATACTCACTCTCTTCGTCCATCATGATTGTCATCATCCTCCAACTCAATGGAGTCACCGATTACGTCGCGTTTCTTGCAATCTTTGGAGTCAACGTCAGCATGATTCTCTTCGGTTGGTTGCAGGAGCGCTATTCACAGCCAGGCAGTGGTGACATGCTGCCGTTCTGGTTTGGCTGCATCGCAGGCGCTGTTCCCTGGATCGCCGTTTTCATCAACATGCTGTCCCCCAGTGGCCCACCAGAAACCACTGTTCCTGGGTTCGTCGTCGGCATTGTGATTTCACTCTTCATCTTCTTCAACTGCTTCGCACTTGTGCAATGGAAGCAATACAAGGCCCAAGGCAAATGGGCCGATTATCTCTATGGAGAGCGTTGGTACATCATCTTGAGCTTGGTCGCGAAGTCCCTTCTCGCTTGGCAGGTGTTTGTCGGCGCCTTGATGTAGCCGCACTCTCTTGGGGCACGCCCCATTACTTGACACAAGATGCATGACTTTTATATCATGTGTTTTATGTCAAGTTTTTTGGAATCATCAGAAGACCTTCCTTCGTGGACATTCTTTAGCAATCACGCCCACGTTCTCGTCTGCGTTGCCAAGCAACCCGACATGCGTTTGGGTGACATTGCCCGTCGCGTCGGTATCCGTGAACGCACGGTGCATCGCATTATTCAAGACCTGTCTGAATCCGGCTACATCACCATCTTGAAGGATGGACGAAACAACGTCTACGAAGTCAATCTCAATCGTCCACTTCGTCATCCGCTTGAATCTGACCACGACATTCGCGCCGTCATCTCCCCACTCCTCAAGAAATCGAAATCCTCATAATGTTTGCTGCCTCCATCATGGACAACTTGCTCACCGCACCGGTGATTGCATTTCTTGTCGCTCTTATCGCAACACTGCTTCGCTTTGATGTTCGTCTTCCAGAGTCGCTGTACCCCATCATCTCCACATTTCTTCTTCTCGCGATTGGACTCAAAGGTGGCCGAGCGCTCGCAGCAGCATCTCTTTCTGACTTATGGAAGCCCCTCATTGTTTCGATCATCTTGGGAGTCGTCACGCCTCTGATTGCCTATGCGCTTTTCCGTTTTGCTGGGCGCCTCTCCGTAATCAACGCATCAGCACTCGCTGCGCACTACGGATCCGTTTCGGCGGTGACATTCACGGTTCTTCTCACCACCCTTGAAGCGCGGGAGATTTCATATGAGGGGTACATGGCTGGCCTTCTCGCCATCCTCGAAATCATCGGCATTGTCGTTGCACTCTTTCTTGCGCGTGGAGCCACCGAGGGCAGTGACTGGAAGTCTGCTCTCAGCGAAGTCGTACGTGGAAAGAGCATTGCGTTGCTGGGAATCGGCATTGTGATTGGTTTCGTTGTTGGCCCCACTCGCCTTGCACCAACAGACCCGGTTTTCGTTGGTCTGTTTGCGGGTGCCCTCACCCTGTTCCTCATCGAGCTCGGCGTGATTGCAGCTGAACGTCTTCGCGACATCAAATCAGCTGGCCCCGTTGTTGTGCTCTTGGGAATCATTGTGCCCCTCATCAATGGTTTCCTCGGTGCGCTCGGTGGTGCGGCAGTCGGACTCTCGACAGGTGGGGTCGCCGTGATGGCCGTTCTCGCCGGAAGTGCCTCTTACATTGCAGCCCCAGCAGCTGTCCGCATCGCACTCCCACAGGCAAGTCCAGGTCTATACGTCACCGCATCTCTGGGCATTACCTTCCCCTTTAACCTGACGGTGGGAATTCCGCTCTACATTGCAATGGCGCAAGCTCTTACGTGATTGGCACAACATGAACACAGTTCCACTTCAACTTGTCACCATCATTTCTGAATCTGTTGTTGAACAGAAACTGATTGCCGACATCAAGGCCTGCGGCGCAAAGGGCTACTCGGTCGGTCATGTACATGGCGAGGGCGTCACGGGAAAGCATGCTCTTGATTTGAACGGTCCAAGTATTCGCTTGGAGACCGTGGTCACCGAGAAAGTGGCACAGGCAATTCTTGACATGTTGTCAGCAAAGTATTTCAACAAATACGCCACGATCGCTTGGATGACTCCGGCACAGGTGACGCGTCCCGACCGTTTTTAACGCTCTGCCCTGCAGACACATTTCATATTCAGGCAACTACTGTTCGCAGAAGTATCTATTTCCTTGACTAAATATCGAAAAGAGAAATCATGAAATGTCCACATTGCTCCACCACATTGGTCATGTCAGATCGACAAGGTATCGAGATTGATTACTGCCCCGATTGTCGCGGAGTGTGGCTTGACCGTGGCGAGTTAGACAAGCTCATTGAACGCGCAAACGACGACGCACCATCTTCTCGTCCCAGCCAATCTCGCCCAGCAGCACGTCGTGATGACAGTGACGAGATTGAGCGCAGCTACTCAATGAAGTCGCCAAAGAAAAAGAAGATGTCGAGCCTTCTTGGCGACATCTTCGAGTTCTGATTTTCAACAGTTAGTTCACTGGATGCCACATGCCCCACATGTGGGGTCCACCTGCGGCAACATCCCATTCCGTGCGCACCTCAAAACCAAGATGACGGTAGTAGGCAACGTTCTCGATCGTTTCAGTCTCGAGATACACACCCACTCCATCACGTTTCGCCCATGTGAGTCCCTCACGAATCAGCGTTGATCCGATGCCGCGTCGTTGCCAATCAGGGTGTGTGCCCACCATTTGCAGATACCAGTGATGTTTCTCGGGCGTGTTCGTCGCGAGTGCTTCACGTAGTGCCATGAACTTCGCCAACATCTCGTCCGACGGCGGTTCGCTAGGGCCGGAGTCAACATCGAGTTCGGGTCGCGTCGGTGGAATCCACATTGAAAAAGCTGCAACGTCTGGTGTGACCAGAGTGCAATCGTGCGCCATGACGCGCTGAAAGAAACCTTGCATCACAGTTCCGTCACGAAAGACATCGTCATCGGGGAACAGCCATCGCATCACAGGGTCATCCCAAAACGAACGAGCAAAGGTCGTGCAGATACGAGAGAGGTCATCCTGTGTGCCTCGACGAAACTCACTACTCATGAACTGACTCCCCGGCTCGCGTACGTCTCTTGTCCACATTAGATATTCGACACCCTCTGACTCACCCCTGCGATACATTGAAAGTGACATCAAGAGAGGTCTCCCCCATGGAGACCCAGCAACCGAGCCACCCGGCCACGGTGCTACCCGCAAGGGGATGAGGCGCATTGCGCAAACATCCGGGCCTCTGATGTCCTCAATAGGAGGAATCAGTCATGGACAAAAGTAAGTGGAAGATCGTGACCGCAATGCGGCATTGGAGTGCGGCGGATCCGTCGTCAGTGATTGCATGTGAATACTGCACCGCACATTCCACATACACCTCAAGCTTGGTGGACACCAGTGGCACCACTCAGGAAGTGCACTTTCACTGTGACCCACATGGTGACGAAGCGATTGCACTTCTCGATGCACGTCGTCGCGAAGGCCAGCGATGGGTCGTTGAAGAGCGTCATTGGATGCACATCTGGAAGGTGGGATTTAAGCGTTGCGTTTCGTGCCGTGCTGATAGTCGCTTCGTTGCCACACGTCTCGATGACCAAGGCGAGATCATCAGCCAAGAGTTGTACTGCAAACACCATGCACCGCCAGCAACCGAAACGATCGAACGAACAGGCGACGCCGATGATGTCGTTACCGATCTCACCTACCGATTCGGTAGCTCACATCGGATCACCTTTGACGAGTTCGGTGGATTACATCTCAGCGAATGATGATCTATTACTCAATGCAGCCATACACTGCAGGTCATGTCTTTAGAGCGCGTGTATCGGGTCACTGCTCGAAGTCGTTTTAAGAATCTCAGTGAACAAGCACGTTCCTCTCTGTTGAAGGCTCAACCAGACCACGACATCTTCAAGTCGGCGTTTACCGCTGAGGGAACATTTACCTACGACGAGAAGGTGCTGTTCTTCAATCTTCGTTATGAAGTGCGCACATCTGAAGGTTCTGAAGCCGCGGGTCTCATTGCGCAAGAGGAAGCTGAATTGTTCTTGAAGACACTTGGATATTCATCACACCCGTTGAAAATCACCGTCACAGATGTTTCAGCGATGTGGGGCGAATAGCTCGACATTGACAAACCTTCTGCCAGCACTTCAGAGCAGATGAGTAATCTTGCTGCATGAAGCCGAAACTCTCACTCGTGACGTTGGGTGTGAGCGATCTTGATCGCTCGCGCCGCTTCTACGAAGCACTTGGATGGGAACCCCAGAACTGGACACCTGAATCCAAGGTTGTCTTCTTTGAACTCAACGGAGTCATGCTCAGTTTGTTCGGCCGAGACGATTTAGCTGAAGACGTTGGAGTCGAGGCAACAAGATCAACAGGCTTCTCCTCCATCACACTTGCTCACAATGAACCTTCAATAGATGACGTCAATCGCGCCTTCAACGAATTCATTTCCGCAGGTGCCACCCTGGTCAAGACACCGCAGCCGACTGCATGGGGTGGCTACTCCGGCTATGTGACCGACCCTGATGGACATCTCTGGGAAGTGGCATTCAATCCATTCAGTGACTGGACATAAAAAGTCTCCCTGATGGATTGGGAGTTAGAAGATAGGTACTTCTGCTCCCACGTCCCACAAATGATGTACGGGATCATGCAAAAGGTACTGAGCGATGGATTCGACCGTAAAGGCGGATCCATCGCTTCTGTATCCGCGCCTCTTCCACTGCTCCCCTACTACTGAATCAAAACGCTCTGCCAGAGCGAGACCAGCTTCTCGCAGTTCAACAGACACAACTGCTACTTCTTGCAAGTCGTATCGGTCTTCAATGGCTGTCGCATCCTGATCCCAGTTTTCAAACGCTGGGTCGACTTCATTCAGCATTAACGCAAGACGCTCGTCAAACTTTCGAAAGACGTCACGCACATGACACGCGTATTCAAGAGGTGACCAGACCGTTGGACTTGGTCGATTATTCACATCGTTCTGATTGAGAACTGCAGCCCACCGTGCCGCCTGATCACGAAGTGCTGCGCCCGTACCAGTTGCGACAAATCTCGAAGCATCAAAACCACAATCTATGCAGGGTTTTTCCAGCACCCATGTCCAGTTCTTGTCGTCGGGGACAATCTCATTGCTCATACGCATCATGGTAGGTGCAATGCACGGCGAGTAAACGATGAAGTTTGCGCCCCACCAATCACGAATCAACTTTCGTGGACGTCTCGACCCACTGCTCGTATGACTTCAGCTGGAACGTCGGCACCCGCATCATCATTGGATACTGGGGTTCCAAACGTTGATGTGATGGGGATATAGCCAGACCAGACAGCGGTATCAACGTCGTCCGGATCATTGATTGCTCCGCCCGTGCGCACTTTCGCCGACTTCTCATCCAATGGGAGGGCGACAATTCGAGTGGCGCGAATCTCACTAGCTGAAGGATTTCTGGTGACGTCCCATGTTGGAACAATGTGATCGGTCATCAGCCGAAGCGCATGCATGACTTCTTCTTCGTCTTCGACGACTCGGGCTTTGCCACGCACAACAACAGATCGATAATTAATTGAATGATTGAACGGTGTCTTTGCAATGACGAGACCATCAACAATCGTGACAGTCGCACACATCTCTGCATCAATACCGGATTTCAGCAGAGAGTTTGCCAATGCGCCATGCAAGTACATGACATCTTCGGTGACTCCGTAGACCATAGGCAGAACTATTGGACCGTCGCCTGTGTTCACCCCGACATGCGCAACTGATCCCGAACGCAGGATCTCCAGAATGTTCTCGTGTCCGTACTCAGCTCGTTTCGAACCTCGCCTGACGGTCGTGCGATCACTCGCAGGCGAATGCTCAGACATCACAGGGTTCGGGGAGGACGACGAACGAGTTCTCCAGCACAATTTGGACATACTCGCTGCATTGCTTCGCTATATGGGACACAAAAGGTGCATTCAAAACTGCAGATAGATGCTTCGCCCTCCTTGGACAATCCGCAATCACACTTCTCACAGTTAGTTTTCATTTCAAGCATGTCAATCTCCTTTTGACCACATGGCATCGATGAACCTTTGATTCTCATCAAAAAGCCAACACTCTCTTAGTTTTCCATCTTGCACTCGATACAGCAGTACTCGGCGGACACGCTGTGGAGGATCACCCAGGTCTTCAATTGCGATTAATGCCCCCAGAGATTCACCAGCTAGTACATCTTCAACATCAATCAACTTGCGTGCAGTTCGTGTTGATGCCTGAGCGAGAACAGCAAATGCTGCATCACGTCCACGATGGGTACCAGCAAGCGGACTTTCTCCCATGTAGTGCAATTCAATGTCCTCGTGGTACGACGCCAACACTTTTTCAAGGTCCGCCGCGAGCCATGCCTGTGCGTAGGCACGAAGGACTCGAAGCGTCTCGTTCTGAGTATCCATGTTCCCCATGTGCTCTTCTCCTCGTTGACAACTCTTCGAACTCTAGTTTTCCGATGATTGAGCCTGATAGACGATGTGCTTCGCACCCCACCATTCGGGCGTATTCGGATGATCAAAATCAAGATCAGTGCGCCGTTTCATTCCTATTCGCTGCATCACTCGTTCGCTCGGAAGATTCGTCTCCGTTGTAAATGAATAGACCTCGGAGAGACCAAGGTCGGTGAACGCCGCATCAAGAACACATTGTGCAGCTTCCGTTGCATAGCCCTGTCCCCATGCCCACTTTGCAAAGCGCCAACCGATCTCGACGTGTGGTCCCATCGGAGTGTCAAACGTTGTTCTATTGAGCCCGGTCAATCCCGCAAAACGGCCATCAATCTCAACAGCCCACAGACCAAAGCCGTTGTTCTCAAATCCTTGTTCAATGCGATCCACCATGGAATCAGTTTCCTGCTTCGTCATCACATTTGGGAAGTAGCGCATCACCTCTGGATCCGCATTCATCTCAGCAAAAGGGGCACGGTCGGCATCGGTCCACCTCCGAAGCACCAATCGCTCTGTTGTCAACCCGTCAGTCATCTTCATTGACCGTACTAGTCGGCAAATTATTCGTGGGGTAACCCAATCGGCGCTTCAGAACAAATGCCCACTGATTATTAGAATTCATCTTCTAAAACTTTTGCTAATCTCAATGAATGCGTCGCCCTAAAGAATTACTCGCTTCAATTGCAACTGCGATGATTTGTGTCGCCGCGGTAATCCCCGTTTCGTCGTTTTCAGCTTCAGCATCCGGAATAGCTGATGGCACCCTTGACAACACCTTCGGCACGAGCGGCAAAGTCACTACAAACATCGGCACCCAGCCGAGCATTGACCAAGCGCTACATCTTGCAATCCAATCCGATGGAAAATTCATCATTGCCGGAGATACAAACATCGGCGGTTCCTTGGACTTCGCTGCTGTGCGGTACAACGCCGATGGAACCGTGGACACCACATTCGGCACGGGGGGCAAAGTGACTGCCGACTTTGCCAATACCGGCGATAACGACTACGGAAAGTCTGTACTGATCCAGTCCGATGGAAAAATTCTTCTCATCGGTCATTCAGAAATGAGTGGATCAGTTGATTTTGCGGCGGTGCGATTCAATTCCAACGGCACCCTTGACAACACCTTCGGGAACACTGGGAAAGCAACTGCCGACATTGGAAACAGCGCAGGAGACAATGTGGTGTCAGCAACATTGCAAGCCGATGGAAAAATTCTCATCGTCGGAAGTTCATACGTCAACAACGAGTGGGACTTCGCCATCGCACGATTCAATACAAACGGCACCCTTGACAACACCTTCGCCACCGGCGGCAAGACCACCACCGATTTGGGCATACACGACCGGGGAAACTCGGTGGCAGTACAAACAGATGGAAAAATTGTCTTGGCCGGATACTCAGGGACAGCTAATCGCAATGAACTCGCAGTTGTGCGATACAACGCCAACGGCACCCTTGATAACACCTTCGGCACCGGCGGCAAAGTCACTATCGCCAATGAATCCATCGAAGGATATTCAGTGATGTTGCAAGCTGATGGAAAAATTCTTGTCTCTGGGCGTATTTACAGCGACACCACCTCATCCTTTGCGGTTGTGCGATACAACTCCAACGGAAGTCTCGACACCACATTCGGGACCGGTGGCAAAGTCACCACCGACTTTGGAAACAACCGATCGGAGGCGATGGCAATGACATCGCAAGCGGACGGGAAAATCATTGTTGCTGGAAATGTATATATCGGCAGCACCTATGCGTATGCGGTTGTGCGATACAACACCAACGGAGGTCTCGACACCACATTCGGGACCGGTGGCAAAGTCACCACTGTCTTTGATGCCATATCAAATGCAGTTTCAGTAGCTTTGCAAGCCGATGGCAGAATCATCGTCGCCGGAACTTCAGGTGATGACTTCCTAGCGACGCGCTACTACTCAGCATCTCCTGTTGCATCTACTGTCCCGACGAGTTCAACTACATCGACATCAACTTCAACTTCGACAACTATCGCAACAACTGCTGCGCCGAACCAAACCACTACGCAAAGTGCGCCCGCACTTTCTGTAGTCACTGGTTTACCGTTGGCCACACGTCCGCTCGTTGCCAAGAGTGCACTGACGCTCGGTCAACCTCTCACAGTGTCGTTTGGCGGATTCACGCCGGGAGAACTTGTCCAACTTGTCGTTGCTTCAACACCTCAAGTCATTGGCTCTGGTTACGCCAACGCATCGGGATTTGTGACTCTCACGGGAGCGTTACCCAGAAATCTCGGTGCCGGTAAACACACTATTGCCCTCTATGCCCCCGTGAGCAAAAGAGGTTTCCGACAGCCCATCACTGTCACCACGTCTCAATTGCCAGCAACGGGAGCAACAAACCCATCCGACACTCTGCTGACCGCGATGTATCTAGTTGCTCTTGGAGCTGGCTTGCTCGTAACGCGTCGACGACTCAATGCCTGACAGGCACAGAGTCTGAATCCGACCGACTTATGCCAAGTCTGTGACCATTGCGGCTCGGGACTTACGAACCTTCGGCATTGGGAACAACCAATCGCCTTCGGTATCGCGATAGCCCAATGGCAATAACACCACGGAGCGCAAACCACGCTCTCTCAATCCGAGGATGGCATCAACAGCATCGGGGTTAAAGCCCTCCATCGGTGTGCAGTCGACCTCTTGCTCCGCCGCAGCCACCATTGCAAATCCCAGCGCAATGTATGCCTGGCGTGCAGCATGCGCGTAGTTGACCTCTGCATCACGCTTCAAATAGTTGGCCTTCAAGAAGTCGAAGTACCCGCGCAATGTGGGCAAATCACCACGAGCATCAACAGTCAATTGAACAACTTCGTCAATTCGCTCTTCGGTGTAGTTGTCCCAGGCTGCGAAGACAAGAAGGTGAGAGCCATCGGTGATCTGTGCCTGGCCATTCGCTGCTTGAGCAATCTGGGCACGAAGGTCATTGTTGGTGATCACTAAAAGCTCAAATGGCTGCAGACCACTTGATGTGGGAGCCATACGAACAGCATCAATGATTGCTTCCACCTTTTCCTGCGGAACAGGAGTTGCTGGGTTCATCTTCTTTGTGGCGTAGCGCCATCCCAAGATGTCAGTCAAAGTTTTCATAGCCATTTTCGTGCTCTTTCTCGAGTCTTAACGCCCAGCGTTGCTGCAACAAACGTGAATCCATGACCGTAGTCGGTGTAGTGCTGTGACCAAAAAGTGGAACTGTGTAATATCAGCCAAGTGTCACCGATTGCTCGTCCACTTGCCATAACGATGGACTGCCACGACCCTCGTTCTCTAATTTCATTTTGGCAACAACTTGTTGGCGGGAACCTCATGGCTGATTCTGCCGATGATTATCTAATGCTTGAAAATGTCCCAGCGATTGGCTTCATGGGATTTCAAAAGGTTCCTGAGACAAAACAAGTGAAGAATCGGGTGCATCTTGACTTGGATGTGCCAGATATCGAGGAAGCAGTTTTGTCAAGTACTCAAATTGGTGCGAAACGGCACGGCACCGTGCACGAAGAGCCTGCAAATTTCTTTCAAGTCATGAGCGACCCAGAGGGCAACGAATTCTGTTTCATCCTGCTTAAGTGATCTGGGTAACCCAGTCATCCTTCAAACAAATCAAATCAAATCAGGACAATCTGGGATGCCCCAGACACCCCGCGAATCACCAAACGACGGGGCCAGTTGCCTCGAGAGCACGGCCTTCAGCACGAACACCCTTAGGAACTAGATCTGCAGCCATCTCTTGCCACATTGAAGGCAAGCGATAATGCGCAACACGAGGGAACAAGTGATGCAATGCGTGATGATCATGTCCGCGAATCAAGAACGTTGATCCGGGGAACACTGCGACGCGGGTGTCGACGTATCGACCCTGTTCATTACCGGGATGATGCGGATACCAAGCAAACACAAAGGCGAGCCAGAACAACTGCAGTCGAGCTGGGAGATACCACAACAGGAATGCTTGCCATCCGAAGCCAGTAAGAACAGCCGTCAGAAGAACGCCATGGGTGATGAGCCAGAAACGCAACTGCATCAAACCCTCGGTCTTGTTTGCGCTCGCCTGATTCGCACGCACCATCGCTGGATGCAGCAGTTTGCGCATTGGCGGAACCAATGCAAAGAGCGGCAATAACGCATTAACGAAAGTCACTGAGAGGAACTTCACTGGCAACTCGCGGAGTTCGCCCTGAGAGAAGTAGTCAGGGTCGCGATCAGGATCATTCGTATACGCATGGTGACGCATGTGTGATGCGCGGTGGTTACGGAATGGCATCAAGAGCGGGATGCTGCACAACATGCCGATGATTTCTTCCACCACTCGCCCACGTGACACTTTGCCCCAGATGTTTTTGTGAACGGCTTCGTGCATCGGCATATAGAAGGTTGCTGCCAACACGGTGTTGACGATGAGTCCGGCCCAGAGCGGAATCATTCCATTCACACCAAGAACAAGCACACTGGTCCACAGCACTGCATAGACACTGAATGTCAGCACGATGCGCCACTGAATGCCACCCCAATACTTGGAAGCGATCGCGCCTTCTGCCTTTACAGAATCACGACGAGCCTGCACTCGGCTCAACTCCGCTTCATGAGTCGGCTCCAACAGATAATCATCCAACTTGTCTGGGTCTGGGAAGGTCATGCTCATGAGGAGACACTAACTCTCGATCAAACTGCCGTCGTACGAGAATCTGAATAATACCTATTCACCAAAGAAGCAGTAGCTCCTTGTGAAGTTTCATACGCTCGATTAGAATTAGAAAATGAATTCTAGTATTTCTAGGGCGTTTTCGTTTGATGTGCGATCACACACACCTTCTTCGGGTCGATTCATTGCGCTTCTGATTGCGGTTGCTGCCATCACAATTCTTTCGTGCACCACTGCACTCGTGCGTGCCGATGGCATTACATGGACAACCCGCACCTCAGCAGCCGACAACAACTGGCTCTCGATCACCTGGGGTGGGCCAGCAGGACAAGAAAAATTCGTCGCCGTGTCGACTACCGGAACTGGTAACCGCGTCATGACAAGCCCCGACGGCATTACATGGACTTCCCGCACCTCCGCAGCCGACAACGAGTGGCGCGATGTGGCGTGGGGCGGAACAGCAGGACAAGAAAAATTCGTCGCAGTCGCGAGCACTGGCACTAACAACCGCGTCATGACAAGCCCCGACGGCATTACATGGACAACCCGCACCTCCGCATCCAACATCGACTGGCGCGGCGTGACATGGGGCGGAACAGCAGGACAAGAAAAATTCGTCGCAGTCGCCAGCACGGGAGCCGTCGCCAACACGGGGACCGGTACCCACGTCATGACAAGCCCTGACGGCATCACATGGACAACCCGCACCT
>WLHL01000010.1 GCA_009702755.1 Actinomycetota bacterium | reverse complement strand
GGGTGTCCAAGGTTTGCACTGAGAAAGACTTTCAGTAGTACCTGTACCCCAATAAACGGCAAGGTGAACGGAAGGTAAACAGGTAGCCGAATTTTTCTACCTTCTGTCACCAGTCGGATTCACCCACCGAGGGAGATGGAGCGACTGGCTAATGTGGAGACATCGGCTGAGTCGTGGGAAACCAGAAGGGTGATTCCTTTGAACTCCTGTAAAACAGCCGCCAAGACTGCCCGTAGTGGCTCCTTTGAGGCGGCATCAATGGCTGATAGCGGTTCGTCGAGCAAGAGAACTGATGGGTTGGTGGCGATGGCACGGGCCAGGGCCACTCGTTGCGCCTCACCACCGGAGAGTTCGGATGCTTTTCGCTCCGCAAGATGCGATGCGCCGACTGCAACCAGTTGCTCCCGAGCAGCGGCTCGTGCCTCACTTCGTGAAGCACCTCGAGCTCGCAACGCCAACGCAATGTTGTCAACGACAGTCATCTGGCCGACAAGATGCAGCGACTGAAACATCATCCCAATATCTCGATGCTCCGGCTCTACGTACACGTTGTCTTTCGATGAATCAAGACAGCGCCCGTTCAGGCTCATCGATCCTTCTGCAAGGCGCAGTAGCCCGGCAACTACCGAGAGAAGAGTGCTCTTTCCTGAACCATTGGGGCCGACAACAGCAACAACTTCTCCAGGAGAGAACTCCTCCTGAAGATCAAAGGCGCACTCTCCCCTTTGGATTCGTCCTTGAATGATCAAACTCATGCGTTACCTGAGTTCAGCAGTTGCGAGCGCAATCCAAAAATTACACCAATAGCGAAAATAACCATGACGACAGAAAGACCCATCGCTAGTTCCCAGTCGCGCTCTAACAACTCATACACAGCCATGGGAAGAGTTTGCGTTTTGGCTTTCAAACTTCCGGCGAACGTGATTGACGCACCGAACTCGCCCACTGCACGAGCCCAGGCAAGAATTGCACCTGCAATCACTGATCCTTTTGTCATCGGAAGAACGACATGGGTGAATGTGCGGAATGGACCAAAGCCCATGACGCGCGCCGCATCAATCACGCCACGATCCATTGTGCGGAATTGACTTTCTACAGCCAGCACAAGAAACGGCATTGCTACAAACAACTGAGACAACACGACAGCAGTTTGTGTGAACGGCAAAGAGATTCCAAGCGATGAAAGGAACCCACCAAAGACGCCTTTTCTACCCAGAGCTGACAACAGTGCGATGCCACCCACAACGGGCGGGAGAACGACAGGCACCGTGACTAAAGCACGCGCGAGAGTACGAACTTTGTCGGATGCGTTGGACATCGCCCATGCCAACGGCACGCCCAGCAGAACACATAATGCAGTCGCAACCAGAGATGTCTGCAACGTGATGCGGAGAGCAGCGGACGCAGTGTCGTTCGACCACAGTTCACTCATGCGGGTCCACGGAACACGAACAAAGAGACCGATGATGGGAATGGCAACAACGGCTACTGCAAGAACTGCAATTGCTATGAGACTTTTTGCAGTGCGCCTCATCACTTCACCAATGCTTCGAATCCAAAATCAGTCACCAGTCGCTCGGAGAACTTCGCCGATGTCATAAATGTCAGCAATCTCGTGACCTGTGAAGAACCATTGATTGGCGTCACGAAGTAGGTGCTCTTCTCGCCAAGTCGACGTCCGTCCAACTCAGCAGGAATCACGGTGCATGTGAGGTCTGAGTTGTCTGCGCAGGAACTTGCGTAGCTGAGAACAACATCAAGTTCGCCCATCTCTACCTTTGTCAAGAGATCAGAGGCGTTGATTGCTTCGGTGTCTGCCAATGCATTACGACCAAAATCGAACGTGTTGCCCAATACATCACCAGCGTTCGTCAATACTTCATCTGCCAATTCACCACATGGCGCAGTAGTTGCACACAGCCCGAGTTTCCACTTCTTTTCAAGAAGATCATCGACTGCGATGACTTCTCGGGATGCGACACTGCCCTTGCTTGTGATGATTGCCAAACTGCTCTCCACGATGGCGCGCGAAGTCTTCACATCAAGACCAGATGCAGTAACTGAAGTAGTGCCTGAGGAGAGGAACAAGTCGGGGGTTGCTCCTGCCTCGATAGTGGCCGCAAGGCTTCCGGACGACCCAAACTTGTACGTGATGTCGCACCCCGACTCAGTACGTAATTCATCTGTCATCGCCGTCAATGCTGACGATAAGGAGCTGGCGGCGAAGATCTCCACGCTGCAATCGTCTGCTGAGTCTGTGGAGCTTTCCCCACATGCCGTGAGAGAAAGGGCTACAACAGCCGTAACACAGACTCGCTTCACTTTCACAGCGTGCATGGTAGTCAAAATGTGACTACTTCCCAATCGCTGCTAGTTTGAGCCCATGGCCAAGCAGGACGCTCAACTTGCACGAGACGTCGTTCTCGCGCTGATTGTGTTGCAACCGCGTCATGGATGGGCTCTCCACGAGGAACTAGCACCACGTGGTGAGATTGGCCGAGCTTGGACGCTCTCGCGGCAACTTGTGTACCGAGCGATCGACACCCTCGAAGCCGATGGACTTGTGAAGCGGGCACAGCCAAAAGATGGCGGGGGTGCCGACAAAGTCATTATCTCCCCCACGGCAAAGGGCAAGTCCCACATCACAGCCTGGCTCAACCAGCCGGTCGAGCACCTTCGTGATGTACGAACAGAACTAGTCGTGAAGATGATGCTGCGTGACCGTGCAGGTCTACCCGCACAGTCATTCCTTAGCGCTCAACACGAAGCCTTTGCTCCCCTGTTGCGCGCAATTGAATCATCCCCAGCGCAGACACCCGTCGATATGTGGCGACGCGAGAGCGCATCAGCCGTCAAACGATTCTTGACGAGACTTGAGAAGTCTCTATAACAGCGAAAGATCAGCCGCCGAGATATGCGGCACGAACAGCAGGATCATCAAGCAAGAGTTGACCACTGCCTTCCTTCACCACATGACCGGTTTCGAGAACGTATCCACGACGTGCAGTACGCAGTGCTTGCGTTGCATTTTGCTCCACCAGCAAAACTGAGATTCCCTCAGAGTTGATCTGCTTAATGATTTCAAAGATTTGCGCAATCAACATTGGCGCCAACCCCATTGAAGGCTCGTCAAGCAGAAGCAAGCGTGGCCGACTCATCAGGGCACGGCCGATTGCCAACATTTGCTGCTCGCCGCCCGACAAGGTGCCACCGAGCTGAGTGATGCGTTCCTGCAAACGTGGGAAAAGATGAAAGACATGCTCAAGGTCTGCTGCTTTTTCTGCGGCATTTCCGCCTCGGACATATGTGCCCATGTCAAGGTTCTCACGCACAGTCATTCCGGGGAAAATGCCGCGGCCTTCCGGCGCCTGACAGATGCCCAGCTTCACACGATCGTGTGGAGCCATCTTGGTGATGTCTTGCCCTTCGAACTTGATGGAACCTTGTGCAACTGTACGAACACCCGAGATGGTGCGCATCGTTGTTGTCTTGCCAGCGCCGTTAGCACCAATCAGAGTGACGATTTCGCCCTCACCCACAGTGAAAGAGATTCCCTTGATGGCCTCAATGCGACCATAGAACACATGAAGATCATTGACTTCAAGAAGCATTGTCTTCAACTCCTAGGTACGCAGCAATCACTGCAGGATTGTTTCGAACATCCGCGGGCAAGCCATCAGCAATCTTTTGACCAAAGTCCAATACTGCAACACGGTCACTGACCTTCATCACAACATTCATGTCGTGTTCAATCAACAGCACCGTGTAGCCCTGCTCACGAATCTTCAGAATCAACTCATTGAGTTCTTCCTTTTCAGCTGGGTTGAACCCGGCTGCTGGTTCGTCGAGGCACAGAAGTTTTGGTTCTGTTGCTAATGCGCGAGCAATCTCAAGTCGGCGTTGATAGCCGTACGGAAGATTGCGCGCGGCAGTTTCAGCACGGTCAGAGATACCCATGAACTGAAGAAGTTCCATGGAACGCTCACGTGATTCTTTCTCTTCGTGCCGCTGACGGGATGTGCGCAGAATTGCTCCACCGACCGACGCCTTCTTGCGTGCGTCAGCTCCCACCATCACATTCTCGAGTGCTGTCATTTCTGAGAACAAACGAATGTTCTGGAACGTACGTGCAATTCCGACCTTGGTGATTTCAAAACGCTTCAACTTTGCGAGGTTCTTTCCTTCGAAAGAAACAGTGCCCAGTGTTGGTGCATACACACCAGTCATGACGTTGAAACATGTTGTCTTGCCGGCGCCATTGGGCCCGATGAGGCCAAGGATCTCGCCCTGCTTAATCTGCAAGCTGACTTCATTCAACGCTGTGACACCGCCAAATTGCATCGTCACATTGTTGAAATCAAGGAGTACTTCACTCACGAGGCCACCTCCCCTTCTTGGGACCTAGCTCTTCGCTTCTTGTGCTCATTTCCCACTCGCTTTGGCAAAATACCTTCGGGGCGGAACACCATCATCAGAACAAGAACGATGCCGAACACCAAAATTCGTTTGTCAGAGAAGTTGCGTAAACGCTCTGGCATGTACGCAACAAGTATTCCGCCGAGGATGGCGCCGTACATGTTCCCTGAACCACCAAGGACAACGGCAGCGAGGAACAGAATCGAAAGTTGCAGTGGGAAGTTGTCGGGGTTGATGAACCCCACCTTGCCTGCATAGTGAACACCCGCAAGTCCGCCGATGCCTGCACCAATGGTGAATGCCCACAGTTTGAACTTGAAGGTATTCACGCCCATGAGCTCTGCAGCGTCTTCATCTTCACGGATGGCCACCCATGCACGACCGACGCGGGAATACTCCAAACGATGCAAGATGAAGATCACAATGAAAACCATCGTGAGACCGAGGTAGAAGTACGGCTTTGCATCCAACACGCCGAACTTCAATCCGAACATTGATGGTGGCTTCTTGATGTTGCTGATGCCGCGACTTGCACCAAGCCAGTCCATGTTCTTAGCGGTGAGACGAATGATTTCACCGAAACCTAAAGTCACAATTGCCAAGTAGTCACCGCGTAAACGCAAAGTCGGTGTTCCAAGAATGAGCCCGAACAACATCGAAATCACCACTGCGATAGGCAAAGCCAACAGCCACGGAAGATTTCCATGTGCACTTGTCAAGATGGCCGTGACGTACGCACCGACTGCATAGAAACCGACATAGCCGAGGTCCAACAAGCCGGCGATTCCAACAACAACGTTGAGACCTAATGCAATCAGAACAAAAATGACGACTTGATCATTCAGCACAGTTTCAAACTGCGAACCAGGTGTATTGACGATCTGACCTAAGACAGGAACATCAGGCCAATAGGGCAAGAGGTATAGAGCAACAACGCCGAGGCCATATGCCGAGTAACGCTGCCACTTGTTCATTGCGCGGAATTGTTCTCCGAAGCCCGAGAACAGAGCGGTCACACGCAACCAAAAATTGAGGACCAGACTCATACACGGGCCTTTCCAAGTGATTCACCCAACAAACCAGTAGGGCGGAACATAAGAACGACTAGCAATACGACGAACGCAATGACGTCTTTCCATTGGCCACCGAAGATTGCCGAGCCATAGTTCTCAACGAGTCCGAGAAGTAGACCACCCAGCAGTGCGCCCTTGAGGTTTCCGATACCACCAAGCACTGCCGCAGTGAAGCTCTTCACGCCGAGGATGAATCCGATATTGAATCGTGTCTGGTCGTACACCAAGGTGAACAACATTGCAGCCCCGCCGGCCATCACACCGCCGAGAGCAAACGTCACGATGATGATGAGGTCAACGTTGACGCCGAGAATGCGTGATGTTTCTGCATCTTGCGCAACGGCACGAACACCACGGCCAAGGCGCGTTTTGTTCACGAATAGCGTGAGAGCGGTCATCATGAGCAAGGCGCCGACAATCACAATCGCATAGTCAATGCGCACATCGGTGCCGAACATTGTGAAGAGCGTTTTCTTTTCAAGAAGACGAGGTGTTTGGTACTGATCGCGACCATGCTTACTCCACACACCAACAGCCTCAGAGATTGCGGTGGAAGCACCAATTGCTGAGATTAAGAAGGCTAGGCGCGGTGCTTTCCGACCTTGCTTAAAGAAGCGCATATACGCATACGAAATTGGAGCAGTTGCCAACAAGGCGATGATCACATTTATTTTTGCTTGATCAACAAAAACAAGCGAGACGATGAACGCAGTGAGAAATGCAAGAACAATTGCACCAAATGCGTCGCCGTTGCCGCGCAGTGGGCGGTATGCAACACGCTCGAGTACCACTGCGCCGATGCCCGAGAAGAGCATGGCAATCAACATGATGAACACGAGGAAAATGATCAGAGTCATTCCCGTGCGATACGGATAGTTCCCATCTTCAAGAAGGGGAATACTCAAGAATTGTGATGATGCGAGAAGCGCGCCAAAGGTGCCGACCATGAATATTTCAGAGTGAGCGAAGTTGATGAGGCGTAAGACGCCGTACACCAATGTGTAGCCAAGGGCCACGAGAGCGTAAATGGAACCAAGGGCCAGACCGGTAACGGTGAGTTCCCAGAAGGTTCGGATAATGAGCCAATCAGGCATTGAGACAACCAGTTTCGTAGTGATGGTAAAGCTGAACGAGGGTCATTAACAGCGTAGACAAAACAGTCGGCCAGGGAACAACGTCCCTGGCCGACTGCCGTTTTGACTTTCAGTGATTCCGAAAGGAATTACTTGATAAGACCGATGCCCTTGATTGCGCCGTCCTTGATCTCGTATGCATAAACAGCCGAGCCAGTTACTTCGCCAGCCTCGTCCCAGTTGAGCTGCTTGGTTACACCAGCAGCGTCGTAGGAGTTGATGAACTTAAGGATGTCACCACGTGAGGTCTTGCCATCCTTCATTGCTGCAAGGAATACAGACGCTGCGTCATATGCCTCTGCGGCGTATGTTGCTGGGTCTTCACCCTTGTTTGCATCCTGGAATGCCTTCAAGAACTCTGGGTTGGAGTCTTTTGGTGCGCAGGTGCAGGTAAGGATTGCGCCTTCTGCTGCTGGGCCTGCTGCCTCAATGAAACCAACGTCAAGTGTTCCGTCGCCTGAGTAGAACTGTGCTGTCACACCGGCGTCTGCCATCTGCTTTGCAAGCTTGCCTGCTGCAGCGTAGTAACCACCGAAGAACACTGCGTCAACGCCTGCGTCCTTCGCTGCGGTGATGACTGCTGAGTAGTCAGCTGCTTCTGGGTCAAGGCTGTTGAGTTCAACTGCCTTGTCACCAAGTGATGTCTGAACGATGTCTGCGAGACCCTTGCCGTATTCGGAGTTGTCATCGATAACGCCGACCTTCATCTTGCCGTCAGCAACGATGCGTGATGCAGCGCCTGGGCCCTGCTTGTCGTCACCTGCAAGTGCACGGTGGAACACGTCCCAGCCGTTCTTGGAAAGGTCTGGGTTTGTTGCTGATGGTGTGATCAATGGAAGACCAGCTTCTTCGAACTTTGCGTTCACAGCTGCTGATTCACCAGAGAATGCTGGTCCAACGATGCCCTTGACGCATGCGTCAGCGATTGCCTTGTCAGCAAGTGCTGGTGCCTGGTCTGGGTCACCTTGTGAGTCGTATGCCTCTACATCGATCTGTGCATCTGGGTTTGCTTCGTTGTGCTGAGCAACAGCGAGGTCGAGACCCTTCTTGATGTTGATACCGAGGTTGCCTGCTTCGCCGGTGAGTGCACCGAAGAATGCAATCTTCGAGTTGCCTTCACAAGCATCAGCTGAGCTGTCATCGCTGCCACCGCAGGCAACGCCTACGAGTGACAAAACGAGCATTGATGCGCCAACGCGCAGAACACTCTTCTTCATGTGTTTTCCCCTTTAAGGAATGTGGCGGGATTCGCCATTACTGGGTAGTAGACAAAAACTACCCGTAAATCAGGGGTACCTCAATAGGAGGAAAGGCGTTCCACCAAAGAAACCACTTCTTGGTGAGTGTTATAGAGAGGTGCGAATCCGAACCTCATCAAGTCTGGTGGGCGGAAATCGGCGATAATCCCCTCGGCCGCCATGGCCTCGACAAGCTCCTTGCCGCCTGCAAACCCAAGCGCCACATGGCTTCCACGAGATTCTGGGGCTCGTGGACTTGCCAAAGTGAACCCCCGGGGAGCCAAATGATCGTCAAAAAGGTCGATAAAGAATGAGGTCAAACTGACGCTCTTTTCCCTGAGTTTTTCTAGGGAAACCCCTGAAAAAACCTCGAGGGCAGCCTCTAAGGACTTCATGGACAAGACATTGGCAGTGCCTGTGAGGAAACGCGAGATTCCTACCGCTGGGCGATAATCGACCTCGAACTCGAATGGCTCGGCGTGGCCCCACCAGCCTTGCAATGGTTGCCCAGCCGTTTCCAACAAACATGGAGCGACATAAATGAATGCCGGTGCACCAGGACCGCCATTGAGGTACTTGTACCCGCACCCCACTGCGAAGTCGACATCGAGTGCTTCTGCATGAAAGGGAACTGCACCGGCCGTGTGAGCAAGGTCCCACACCATGAGTGCACCATGCTCGTGTGCAGCTTTCGTAATTCCTTCCACATCAAGAATGTGTGCAGATCGGTAATCAACGTGCGTGGCGGTGACAACCGCGGTGTTTGCATTGATGGCACCAATAATTTCGTCGGCTGTAACAGCAACAAGTTTCATGCCGTGCTGGCTTGCAACACTTTGCGCAATGTAAATGTCAGTCGGAAAGTTATTGATGTCAACGACAATCTCGGAACGATCCGAACGAAGTGCAACGGCGGCCATTAACGCTTTGTGCAAATTGATGGACGTGTTGTCAGCACAGATCACTGTGTCGGGCGCCGCACCAATGATGGGTGCGATGAGATTGCCCACGCGCGCTGGCATATCAAGCCAATCTTCATTCCAGGAACGAATGAGTCGCTCGCGCCATTCAAACTCAATCGTGCGGTGCAACACTTCGCGTGACCGAAACGACAACGGCCCAAGAGAGTTTCCATCGAAGTACAAGGTCCCCTCAGGAATATCGAAATGTGAACGAAGCGAAGAGAGTGCATCCTGAGCATCGAGTTCCTGCGCATGGAGACGTGCTTCGTTCACATTCATTGTGTCTTCCCCTTCAGGAGCCCAAGACACCAGTCTCCCACTTTGGTTCCCCGCTTCAATAGGTCATAGGGCAAGTCGAAGTGATCTCGATCTTCGTCAACCAGTATCTGTGTCGCAACGTTGTGAGGACGTAAATACTCACCGAACTCTGCATTCTGACGGATGAATTCAGGAGGTTCGTGTCCACCCACTGCGAGGAGTGCATGAGGTGCGGCATGCTCAACGGGCAACAACTGCGGGCTTATTGCAGCCGCAGATTCACTAGTGAGACGTAAGGGATCATTTGTTGGTGTCGCAACAAGAGGACGAACGTCATAGATACCGCTGAGCAATGCAAGCCCATCGACGCGACTCGCGACGTGAGAATTTCGTGAACACATTGAAGCCAAGTGAGCCCCAGCGCTTGACCCGGCAATAATCACTCGCGTTGGCTGCAATTCATCAATGGTGTGCAACACATCTGCGATGCATTCCTCCACCATCTCTGCAATTGATGCACGGGGCGCAAGTGTGTATTCCACTGCGTGTAGCGCAATGCCTTCGGTCTGTGCATCAGGACCGTTGAATAAAGAATCCGCAGCCGACAACTTCTGCCAATACCCCCCATGAATGAAGATCAGCAGTGGAGCGTTCTTCTGTCGCAATCCTGCAGCATCGACTGTCGCACTACGAGTTCTGTATTCCTCTAGATACTCATCAAGAGGGCGCTTAGCGAATTTGGACGGCGAATACTGAAAATCAACCTCTTCTGCAGTTGCATTGTGCCAATCAAACCCATTCATCTCACTCCACGGTAGAGCAATGAGCATCCGTATATGAAGAACACATCTGAGTGTGCCAACATCGAGGGATGGCAATCAGTGACGGCAACGGATGGGTTTTGTGCGAGCGATGCCACACCCGCCATTGGGGCCTGTACGGCGCTGCGGGCCTGTTGCTTGTGCGTACTGACCTGACTCCAACAAGTGTGTTGCTGCAGTTACGCGCCGGTTGGACACACGGCGGTGGAACATGGGCACTGCCAGGTGGTGCGCTTGATTCGCATGAAGACCCTGTGACGGCCGCAGCACGAGAAGCGTGGGAAGAAACGGGAATTGATCCTGATGACCTCACCTTCAAGGCCATCTACTCCGATGATCATGGCAACTGGCGTTACGACACGGTGATCGCGCATGCAGCATCTGACGTTGGTGCATACGAGGCCAACGCTGAATCAGCAGATTTGCGATGGGTCGATATTGACGAGGTTGCAAGTTTTGATCTTCACCCCGGACTTCGCGCCACGTGGCCTGACCTCATTGAGCATGTAAAGACTTCACTGCAGTCATAGGCGAACAACCGATGAAGTCTCGCCACCTCTTTCTCCTTCTCTGTTCCAGCGCCCTTGGTGCGATGAGCTACGGCGTGATGTTCACCTTGTTGGACGACTATCGCGATGCATATTCCATCTCTGAATCAAAGCTTGGGTTCCTCGTCGCTGCCGGTTTCATCACCGGCTTCATTGCCAATGTCTTGATTGCCCCATTGGCAGACAGAGGCCACGCCAAGAAACTCGTTCTCTTTGGCATATCGGTGGAAATCATCGGCTGTCTCACGATGGCCTTTGGCGGCTCATTTCCCATCTTGTTACTCGGACGATTCCTCACGGGTCTTGGCAGTGGAAGTTCAGAACCTGCGATACGTCGCATCATCATCTTGGCGAATCCAGACAACATGGGACGCAATCTCGGGCTATCAGTCAGTGCTGGTGTCGGTGGATTTGCATTAGGGCCAGTTATCTCCGCAGTAACCGCCGAAGCATTCGGTTTAGCCGCACCATTCCTGATCATCACGGCTCTATTGATCATCACATTCATCGGAATCTCACAACTGCACGTTGCCGAGACCGCGGTTGAAGACGCGCCCACGCAACGAGTTGCATTCGACTTGTTGCGCATTCGACCACTGCTAGGAGCAATCATCATCGGGCTCGCACTCTTTGTGATGATCGGAACATTCGATGCATTGTGGTCCGTGATGATGGATGACATTGCAGCACCAACATGGGTCGCAAGCGTGGGCATCACAATTTTTGCACTGCCTATGTTGTTTCTTGCACCCTTGGGCGGGCGACTCACTCAACAAGTCGGACCATTCAAAGCCAGCATCTCAGGACTATCCATTGCGGCACTCTTCATGGCCACATACGGCATCATTGGATCGCCCTATGTCATGTTGGGTATTGGATTAGCCCACGGAGTGGTCGATGGCCTCACCATTACCGGTGGTTCAGCAGCAATTGCACTCGTTGCGCCGCGCGAACGTCTTGCATCTGCACAAGGCTTGTACAGCGGCATGCAAACACTGACAGGTGGTCTCGCTGCTGGTACCGCAGGTTTTGCGTATGAACATATTGGCCGACACACTTTTTGGGTATGCACCATTGTGATGCTCGTGTTGATTGGAAGTGGTGCATTTCTTGCCAGAGGCAATCTACGCATCAAGGGCTAGCAGTTACTGCGCAGCTTGAATTGCGTTCCACACATTGATAGATGTGCATGGCATGTCAATGTGAGTCACACCGAGATAGCTCACAGCATCAATGACTGCGTTTTGAACAGCTGGTGTTGCACCGATGGTTCCGGCTTCACCAATTCCCTTTGCACCCAGCGGGTTGCGAGGCGTTGGTGTTTCCATTGAGACTCGTTCAAAACTGGGCAACTCTGCAGCGGAGATGAATCCGTAATCCGCAAGGTTGGATGTAATCGGGTTGCCGTCTTCGTCATAGGCAACTGTTTCCAACAATGCTTGCGCCACACCTTGCGCGATACCACCGTGCACCTGGCCATCAACGATCAGCGGGTTAATGATGGTGCCTGCATCGTCACACGCAATGTGGCGCATTACGCCGACCATGCCGGTTTCAATGTCGACTTCAACAACACACACATGTGAACCAAATGGGAAGGTTGCACCTTCTGGCACATAATCGACTTCTGCCTCAAGCGGAGCATCAATGCCCACCATTAGTTCCGCCCACGTACGAGCCGGCGCTGGTGAACCTGCAACGTGGAATGCTCCACGCACTGTGTCGATCACAATGTCTTCAACAGCTGCTTCCAGCAAGTCAGCTGCACGTTGACGTGCCTTTTCAAGAACTGCATCTGTTGCCAACTTGACCGCACTGCCACCGACTTGCAACGAACGAGAGCCACCGGTTCCGCCACCACGAATGACGTCATCGGTATCGCCGAAGTGAAATTCGATGCGATCAAAGGGAATGCCTGTTGCATCTGACACCAACATGGCCCACGCCGTGTGATGACCTTGGCCATGCGACGAAGAACCTGTACGGATGATTGCGCCACCATCGGCTTTGATTTCAACGGAGCCGTAATCGCCCGAACCCATGGGGTTTGTTGTCTCAACATATGACGCAAGCCCAATTCCGATCTGCAACGGATCACCCGAGGCGCGTCGGCGAGCCTGCTCTGCACGAAGGTCTGCATAACCCGCAGCATCTAATGCCTTATCGAGAGCAGCTTCATATTCGCCAGAGTCATACTTTGCACCCATGGAGGTGACAAGTGGGAAAGCAGATGGCTGCAAGTAGTTACGACGACGAATCTCTGCAGGGTCGATTCCGCACACACGTGCGAACTCATCGATTGTGCGTTCGATTGCAGCAGTCGCTTCTGGTCGTCCAGCACCGCGGTACGCAACTGTTGGCGTTGTGTTGGTGACAACTGAGTGAGATTCAAACTGCACTTTTGCGATGTCGTAGACACCGCCCGCCATGAGCCGAGTCATGTATGGCAACACCGCGCCAGCCTTTGCATATGCGCCAGCATCTTGCAAGAGATCTAAACGGTACGCAGTGATGCGACCATCTTTCGTCCCGCCCATACGGGTGCGCTGGCGCTGTGCGCGACCATGACCCATCGACAACATGTTCTCGGTACGGCTCTCTGTCCACCGAACAGGTACACCCAGCTTCAATGCAGCCCAGCCAACAATGATTTCTTCTGCGTATACGCCGGACTTTGCACCAAAGCCGCCGCCGACATCGGGAGTGATCACACGAACTTGATCCTTCTCAAGTCCCAGTGTGTCGGCAAGGCCATCACGAGCACCATGCGCACCCTGACTGCATGCCCACTGTGTGAGTCGCGTGCCATCCCATTGCGACGCACAGGAACGAACTTCCATTGGTGCAGGAGCAACACGTTGATTCTCAATAGTGAGTTCAACAACAACTTCACAGTCAGCAAAAATGTCGCCATCTTCACGTGCAGCGAAAGTAAGAACGATGTTGCTTCCAGCTTCTGGATGCAACAGCACATCACCCTTGAATGATTCATCCATATCGAGCACGACAGGAAGTGGCTCGTAATCAACGATCACCGTTTCGGCTGCATCAATACCAAGGGTCTTGTCGGTACTCACAACGACCGCAACGATGTCGCCCACGAAGCGCACCGTGTCTTTGGCAACATACGGAAATGTAATGCCAGCATTCATCATCGGATTCGCAGGCGGTGCTGGATTCAGATTGATGTCATCAGCTGTCCACACATGCAGAACGCCAGGCATGGAACGTGCTTCATCCGCATCAATACCGAGCAACTGAGCATGTGCCATTGAAGAACGCACAAATGTGAGATGCACTGCACCAGGCATTTGCAAATTAGCGATGTATGTTCCCTCGCCTTTGAGAAACCGAGGATCCTCAACGCGAACGACGCGTGTACCAAGAATGCTCATGCTGACCAGCCTCCATCAACGATGAATTCAGAGCCGGTGGAGTACGAACTGTCATCACTGCCGAGATACAAAGCCATTCGCGCAACATGAATGGGCTCTGCTTCGTACCCAAGAGGAATCCGCGTGCGAACCATCTCGCGCACGCCTTCACCAGCTTCTTCGAAGGTTTGCAACATTGGTGTATCGATGATTCCTGGGTGAATCGAGTTCACGCGAACACCAAACGGTGCGAGCTCTTTCGCCACACCTTTTGTCATGCCGCGCACTGCCCATTTACTTGCGCCGTATGCAACAAAGCCTGGTGTGCCATCGAGACCAGCGACAGATGAGATGTTGATGATGCTCCCCTTTTGGCGCTGCACCATATGAGGTGCCACGACTTTCATGCCAAGGAACACTCCAGTGACATTGATGTCCATTGTGCGTTCAAAGGAAGAGAGCTCGGTATCAAGAATTGATCCGCGCTCAAAGATGCCAGCGTTATTGACCAAGATGTCAATCTGGCCAAATGCCTTGAGTGACTGTTCAAGAACAGCCTTCCAATCAGATTCGCTGGTCACATCGTGATGCACGAAGATGCATGCCGAGCCGTCGGGAGACAGACGCTTCGCGGTCTCATTCCCCACTTCGTCGAGGATGTCGGTGATGACAACCTTTGCGCCTTCATCGATGAAGAGTTGTGCTTCTGAAGCACCCATACCGCGTGCGCCACCCGTAATCAGAGCGACTTTGCCTTCGAGACGTGATTTACCCATGCAGAAGTTCTACTCCATGGCGTTAGTGCTGGACTACCCCTGCTTTGTCCTCTGTTCTCACCTGGAGAATCAAGCGGGTGGCAACCACTGTTAAAAGGCTGGCGAACAGAACATTTGAGACAGTGTCGGACATTTTCGTGGAAATCCATCCTCCAACAAAGGCTGAGAGGATGCCACCAAGGCCCACGATGCTTGCAGCCTTGAGGTCGACGTTCTTCTTTGTGCGATTACGCCACGTTCCCATGATGGAAGTGGGGATGATGACGGCAACTGAAGTGCCCTTCGCAAAAGCTGATGGCATGTGCAACAACATCATCATGGCCGGCACCATGACGACGCCACCACCAACACCGAGAAGGCCCGCCAAGATGCCCGTTGCAACACCGATGGCAACCAACGCAACGATGGAACCCAGATTCAGGACTTCTCGCACACCTGAATCAAGCGGAAGGAAGAGGCGAATGGCAGTGACAATCAAGAGACCAGCAAAAGCAATGGCAAGAGTTCGATGCGGCAAGACATTGAGCAATCGTGTTCCGAGTAGAGCACCCAGCAATGCCCCTGCTGCCAAACATGCCGCGACTCGCCAATCGACATGATCATGCGACCAATACGACATCAGTGATGCCGCCGAAATAGGCAGCACCGCGGCGAGTGAGGTACCGTGCGCAACGCGCTGATCCATCTTGGCAATAAGCACCAGTCCAGGAACAAGAAGAATTCCGCCACCCACGCCGAACATGCCGGAAAGCAGCCCTGCCGCAACGCCCACCAGAACAATGGTGAGCACACTGGCGGAATGCGAGGGCGGAGCGAGAGTGGATTCATCTGACATGGGTTCCCATGCTCCCACAAATGCCAGATGTTCCCTAGGGTTCAGGAATGCGTCGTCCACGACTGGCCTTGGTTGCACTATCCCTTGTGTTGGCGGGTAGCGCATGCAGCACAACGTCGACCACGACTGCTCCCTCGGTTCCGGACACCAGCGCATTAGTGAAACAAATACTGAGTCATTGCACCGACCTTGCGGCGCCTGAATTAGGAGAGGGTGTTCTTTGCATTGACAACGGTTTTCGCATCAAGTCGGACGACTTCTCATTTAAAAACTGGGGTCGCTCACTTTCGGCAGACGGCAACGTCACAGCACAAACACTGATTGACCTATTCGGACATGATTCCATCTGCGTGGCAGGACCAAAAGACACCTGCGTTCTTCGTCCTACTGCAATTCAAAAACTAGAAGAGTGGAACACTGCTCTTAACGGTGGCCGCTGCGAAGGTCTGGCCGCATTGAGCACACGGTTTCTCCTTCGCATGGATTCTCCTTCCACATTTCAAACGAATACGTCCAGCGTCTCTGCTCTTTCTCAAGACAACGCAAAGCTCAACTCAGCTGTTGTGTATTGGTGGGCAACACAGTTTCTCAATGAAGTCACCGATCATGCTGCAACATCACGTGGACTTTCTCCCCTGCGTCTGGTTGACGATCTCATCCAAGGAATCGCCCACTCTGTTGGCCACACCGTCGGCATCTACAACGGTCCATCGGGTCATTCACTGACTCCGTTCGCTGTCACACAACGCGGTGATGACTTTGTTGTTCATGTCTATGACAACAACCACCCCGGAGAACGCTTCGAACTATTCGTGAATTCCCAGACAAACCAATGGCGCTACCCACGAGCGTTCCGCAATGTTGATGGCTCTTTCAACACATGGTCCGGCGGAACCGGCACTCTCGAGTTAACTGCGATGTCAACACGAAAGGGACCATTTCAGTGTTCGTTCTGTAATTCTTCGCTTGCACGCTCTTCACATGTCATCACCCTTGCTTCACGCGATATTCGTGCGTCAGGGTTTATCGAAGTCACGACCGAGAATGGCGTCCTCCGCACTTCACCCACTGACATAGATAACTCAATCGACGGAGCGATAGTTTCGATTGGGAAAGGCAGTGGCGGCGGACTTGTCACAATTTCACTTCCCGTCACAGTTCAAAACTTTGACGTGAGACTTGTGCGTGCATCACAAGATGTTCCCGCCGCTGATGTCGTTCTTGGTCTGCGCCGTTCGGATGGAGCATCCATTCAAGTCACAGGGAATCTTGCCCACGATGTCCTGAGCAACAAGAATCGCTCAACAGCCCTCATCTCCGTAACATCAGATGAAACATCCGTCCGTGCACCGAAAGAAAATGTTGCACGACTGAGTCTTTCTGCAGGGTCTCGCATTTCGCGTCGTGTGCTCAACGCCGGCGAGACATTGACCGTGAAGCCGATCTCTCAGAACAGCATCGAAGTATCGGTCAAGGGTGCAAATGGTTCTCGCAGTCCCTTTGTCCCTATTGATCTGACATCACAATCGGCAACCACTGAACTCAATGTTTCACTTGATGACACAGGGAAGTTGACCCTTCTCCCCTCCCGCGTCGCACCGATCCGAGTCTCCGCAGCAACCCCTCGCAACTTCAGTCCAGGTAAGGCAAACCAAACAACAACGACAACGGTTCCCACCATCGAAATTTCGGAACCTGACTAGTTCGGCAGGTAGTTTCGTTGCATCGAAGCAAAGATTGTTCTCTTTTATAAATTCACTCCACTAGCTGATCCGATCGCGATTCGGCTGTGGCAGCGCGCCCTCTGCGAGAAACTAAATCTCAAGGGTCGAATCATTATCTCCAAGCACGGCATCAACGCAACTGTCGGTGGCGAACTCATGAACGTGAAGTTGTACGTACGTGAGACTCGTGAATTTGCTGCGTTCAAGGACATTGATTTCAAGTGGTCCGAAGGAGTGGGCGACGACTTTCCTCGCCTGAGCGTGCGCGTCCGCGAAGAGATCGTCACTTTTGGTGTGCCCGGAGAGATCCAGGTTGATGAGAATGGAGTCATCGGCGGTGGCCAACACCTCACCCCTAATGAAGTCAACGCACTCGTGGAAGAACGTGGTGATGATGTTGTCTTCTTTGATGGACGTAACGCTTTTGAATCTCGCATTGGTCGTTTCCGTGGGGCGATTGTTCCGGACACTCGAACCACGCCAGATTTTGTTCGCGAACTTGAGAGCGGAAAGTTCGACCATCTCAAGGACAAGCCCATTGTCTCGTACTGCACGGGTGGAATTCGGTGCGAAATCTTGTCTGTCATCATGAAGAATCGCGGCTTCAAAGAGGTGTACCAAATTGAAGGTGGCATTGTTCGATACGCAGAGCAATACCGCGACAAGGGCTTGTGGGAAGGATCGCTGTACGTCTTTGATAAGCGCTTGAAGCTTGAGTACGGAAAAGAAGAACTGCTTCTTGGCGAATGCGATTATTGCGGTGGCGCCACCAACGATTTCTTCAACTGCCGCACGCTCACATGCCGCACTCGTATCTTGGTGTGCGATGAGTGCACCACCGAGGATGAACCTCAGTGCGTGAACTGTCGTTGAGATTTATCTAACGAAACTGAGAAGCAACTTCGTGCCAGAAGATGCCGTACTTTTCAAGACGCTCTTGCGCATTCGCACCCATGGTGAAATCAGGAACACAGATTTCATCGAAACCAAGCTCTTTGTATGCAGCGACAGCATCAACCAATTGACTAGGTGTTCCCACCACTGAACGATCAGCGGGTACGTGAGGACGCAACTTCTCTGCTGCCTCGTCTGACGGCGTGAGAAAGAACAGTGGCTGAACAGAAGTGCGGACTGTTGCAGGGTCGCGACCTTCTTTTTCACAGGCTTCGCGTAGTTTGGCAATCACACCGCCGGCGACTTCGGGCGTGCCCCAGGTATTCCATTCCTGTGCAAACCGTGCCGTGAGACGCAACATGCGATTGCCACCCGTGCCGACCAAAATCGGAAGTGGAGACTGCACTGGCTTTGGCTCACAGGGTGCATTCGTAATCGTGAAGTGCTCACCTGCAAACGTCGTGCGCTCTTGGCTCAACATGCTCTTCACGATTTCGATTGCTTCCGCGAAACGGTTAACGCGTGCCTTGGCATCAAAAAGCTCAATGCCAAAAGCGTTGTGCTCGTTGATTTGCCAACCCGCACCCATGCCCAGAACGAAACGACCGTTACTGATCTGGTCAATGGTGGCAGCACGATTGGCAATCAGCGCCGGGTGGTTCATCGTGGTGGGTGTTACTAACGAACCAAGACGAAGGCGCGATGTGGTGACGGCAAGTGCAGACAGCACACTGAAGCATTCGTGGAAATCCCCGCCGATGGGTTCACCATCGGGAGTGTTGGGCATGTAGTGATCGGCGTACCAAAAACCATCCCAGCCCATGTTCTCGACTTCCGAGACAAAGTCTCGAACTTCAGTCCACGGATGCGCGCTGTTTGCCCAAGCAGAAAAAAACATGTGCGAAGAAATCAGCTTGGGCCAGAGAACATGCCGCGATAGACCTGTGGCTTCGGTGGTGTTGATTCACCTTCGTAGCGGTTGATCTCAGCACGAGCAACAACGCCCCAGTGCACTTCGTCCGGACCATCAGCAATACGCAGTGTGCGCTGGCTGGCGTACATGCGCGCAAGTGGAGTCCACTGCGACACACCAGTACCACCGTGCATCTGAATTGCTTCGTCGATGATTTGGCACACGCGAATAGGAACCATTGCCTTGACGGCACTCACCCAAATACGTGCTTCCGCGTTACCCATGGTGTCCATTGCCTTGGCAGCACGAAGAACCATGAGACGACAAGCCTCGATCTCGATACGTGCCTTTGCGATGACTTCGGGGTTCTTACCCAAACGAACAATCGGACGACCAAATGCTTCACGAGTAAGGCCACGACGAATCATGAGTTCCAATGCACGCTCTGCTGCACCGATTGAACGCATGCAGTGGTGGATACGACCAGGTCCGAGGCGAAGCTGCGAGATTTCGAATCCACGTCCTTCACCCAACAAGATGTTGTCCTTCGGTACGCGAGCATTCGTGAAACGAATGTGCATGTGGCCGTGAGGCGCATCGTCTTCACCGAAGACTTCCATTGGTCCAACAATCTGCACACCAGGTGTATCCATCGGAACAAGGATTTGTGAGTGCTTGCGGCTTGGTGGACCGTCTGGGCTTGTGAGCAACATGACGATCATGATCTTGCAACGAGGATCACCAGCACCTGATGCGTAGTACTTGTCACCGTTGATGACCCACTCGTCACCGTCAAGGTATGCGAGGCACTTCAGGTTCTTTGCATCTGACGATGCAACATCTGGCTCTGTCATGACGTATGCCGAGCGAATTTCGCCATTCAACAACGGGGTGAGCCACTTGTCTTTCTGCTCGCGTGTTCCCACGCGCTCAAGCACTTCCATGTTGCCTGTGTCAGGTGCTGCACAGTTCATCGACTCTGATGCGAGAGGGTTCTTGCCCAACTCAACAGCGATATATGCATAGTCAAGGTTGGAAAGACCTTCGCCGGTCTCTGCATCGGGCAAGAAGAAGTTCCAGAGACCTTGTGCTTTTGCTTTGGCCTTCAGCCCATCAAGAAGCTCAAGCTGGCCTGGTGCGTAATCCCAACGGTTCTCGCGACCCTCACCCAATGCATAGAACTTCTCGGCGGTGGGTTCCACTTCTTCAGCGATGAACTTCTTTACTGCGTTGAACAATGGGATGGCCTTCTCAGACATCGCAAGATTCATCGAATCGTCGGTCTCCGATGCTGAATGCATTCCTGGCTTTGGCATGTCACGCTCCCTATTCAGTGGGCCGCTCTGACCCCTCTGGTCACCCTAGTTCTCCTCGGCACTCCGAGCCCATGGCGGAAGGGCCCCCTTCTGCCTCCCTAATCCTTATTGGCTAAGGTCAGTACCTCATCTATATGGGAGGCACCATGTCGAGGACCGAACACCACAAGCCCGCAACCGCACACACCAAGGCACGGAACGCCGCGGTCACCATCCCCACCGATGCTGGGGACTTTGAGCGCGCTACGCGGGGGTTCATCGCCCCTCACCCCACCGGCCACATTGTGGACCCCAATGGTCGCACGGTCATCAATGTCAACGATTACGACTTCCTTGCAGTCGGCAACCCAGCCCCCGACACCGTGAACCCCAGCCTGTGGCGTCACGCTCAGCTGAACCATCACCATGGTCTCTTTGAAGTCCGTAAAGACGTGTACCAAGTTCGCGGATATGACATCTCCAACATCACCTTCCTTCGTGGCAACACCGGCTGGCTAGTGATTGACCCTCTCACCACGGAACAAACAGCTCGCGATAGCTATGAGCTCGTGACTGCACAGCTTGGTTTCTTGCCAGTTGTTGCGGTGATCTACACGCACTCACACACCGACCATTTCGGCGGCGTTCTTGGTGTGACCACGCAGGAAGAAGTAGACGCTGGTCGATGCATCGTCATTGCACCTGAGCACTTCATGCATGAGACCGTTGGCGAGAACGTGATTGCTGGTCCAGCCATGGGCCGTCGTGCACTCTTCCAATTCGGTCCTCTCTTGCCTGCAGCACCGACTGGTCACATCGACTGTGGTCTTGGTAACTCTGTCCCCATTGGTCCTCCGGGACTCATTGCGCCCACCCACGACATCACGTTCACTGGCGAAGAGATGACGGTTGACGGCATCCGCATTATCTTTCAACTCACACCAGAGTCAGAAGCACCAGCGGAGATGAACTTCTTCTTCCCCGACCTCAACGCATTATGTATGGCAGAAAACTGCAACCACACAATGCACAACCTGATCCCCATTCGCGGCGCTCTTGTACGTAACGCGATGAATTGGTCGAAGTACATCAATGAAGCAATGGAATTGTTCGGTGCGCAAACAGACGTTGTATTCACATCGCATCACTGGCCACGTTGGGGCAACGAAGATCTCATGGGCTTCCTCACCAATCAGCGCGACCTCTACAAGTGGATGCACGACCAAACAATGCGCTGGGCAAACCACGGTTTGGTCGCTGCAGAAATTGCTGAGACGTTGCAGTTACCGGAAGAGTTCCTTGCAAACGACCACACCCGCGGGTACTACGGCGACTTGGTACACAACTCAAAAGCGGTGTACCAGCGATACCTCAGTTGGTATGACGGCAACCCTTCAAACCTGAAGAAGTATCCACCTGTCGAAGCGGGAAAGCGTTATGTCGAACTTGCCGGCGGTGCAGATGCACTTCTCGCCAAGGCACGTGCCGCGTTTGACGCCGGCGATTATCGCTGGGTCGTCGAACTTCTGAATCATTTGATCTTTGCTGATGCAACCAATCAGGCAGCTCGCGACTTGCAAGCTGACACGTTTGAGCAGATGGGCTACCAAGCGGAGTCGGCAACATTCCGCAATGCATATCTCAATGCTGCACAAGAACTTCGATACGGACCTCCGCCGCTCATGGGAGGCCCTGTACGAGGTCGTGGCATTCTGCGCGCGATGTCCGTCGAACAAGTCTTTGACACCATTGCTGTTCGCTTGAAGTCAGAAGAAGTGGGTGGGCAAAAGCTGTTCATCAACTGGACATTTACTGATCTCAACGAGAAGTGGGTGTTGGGATTGTCTAACCGCACCTTGTTCCACGTGCAGGGCCGTCATGAATCTTCGGCAGCAGCAACGTTGACAATGGAGAGAATGACACTCGTCGACATCGTGACCCAACAAACAACGTTTATGGATCAAGTCAACGAAGGCAATATCACTGTTGATGGCGATGCATCTGCGCTTTTGACCATCTTTGGCAACCTCGACGTGTTCACGCCTGGGTTCCATATTGTGGAGCCATAGAACTCTTCAACAACTAGACGTAAGTCATTTATTTGCGTCAGTATTTAAGATCCTGAGCAGCAAGGGGACGACAATATGGCTCATCGTGTGACAGCACCTGCCATGCAACGTGCACAACGCCTTCTCAGCGACCGCGTCGAGCCAAGAATCTTGAGCGATGGTCTGAACTTCGAGATTGTTGCAACAGAAGAATTCTTTGAGTCGCCTGGATACGACACTGCGACACGATCACAACTTGCGCCTTTCACGATTGGCACCAAATGGGGACGCGCGTGGCACACGCGGTGGTTTCGATTATCAGCGAAAGTCCCCGCGCACCTACAAGATCAGCCACTCGTTGCCCATATTGATCTTGGCTTCATCGGACGTGGCGATGGTTTCGAAGTGGAAGCTCTTGCGTACCGCGATGGGAAGGTACTGCATGCCATCCAACCTGATCGCCGTCTCCTGCACCTCGGACCCGGCGTGTCTGGCGAGCACATCGAGATTTGGATTGAAGCAGCAGCTACGCCCATTATCGCTGGACATCAATCTGGCTACGGGCCAACGCCATACGGCGATCCGTCAACGGCACCCATCGCACCTATCTACACACTTCGAACGGCACGACTCTGCGTCTTTCATTCCGACATCAATCAATTCTCTACTGCATTACATACGTGCATCAATCTCTGCCTCGACCTCGAAGAGAAATCTCCGCAACGCGCACGAATTTTTGCCGCACTCGAACGATGTGACCAGGCATTTGATTCCAACAATGTCACGGAGTCACTGCCGCTTGCTCATGAAGAACTTGCTGCTGTCCTCTCCGTTGGTAACGGCCCATCAGCGCATCGCATCATCGCCACGGGTCATGCACATTTAGACACAGCATGGTTGTGGCCAATCCGAGAGACTCGCCGGAAGGCACTGCGCACATTCGCCAACGCCGTGTATCTCCTCAACACCAATCCAGACATGGTGTATTGCCACAGCCAGGCACAGCACTATGCGTGGGTGGCGCAGGATGCTCCAGAACTGTTTCAAGAAGTACAACGTCTTGTGGCAGAAGGACGTTGGGAACCAATCGGTGGCATGTGGGTGGAAACTGATCTCAACTTGCCATCGGGCGAAAGTTTGTTGCGTCAACTCGTACAAGGGCAACGAGCATTTAGCCAGTGGTTCAACACGACATGCAACGGCGCATTCCTTCCTGATGATTTCGGATATCCCGGTGGTCTTCCTCAGATCGTGGTGCACGGCGGATGTGAATGGTTCTTCACACAAAAGCTGAGTTGGAACGAAACAAATCGCATGCCGCACCATTCCTTCTGGTGGGAAGGAATCGACGGCACTCAGGTGTTCACCCACTTCAGCCCTGTTGACACCTACAACGCAATCATGACTGCATCACAATTGCGTTTTGCAGAACGCAACTTCCGTGACCATGCCGGTGCATCATCCTCACTCGTGCTGTACGGACACGGCGATGGCGGCGGCGGACCGACTCAGACGATGATTGATCGTTCACGTCTTGCAGCCGACCTAGAAGGTGTTCCTCGAGTCAGCTTCGGAAAAGTAAAAGACTTCTTTGCTGACACAATCGACGAATACGGCGCTTCGGCCCCTCGGTGGGTTGGTGAAATGTATTTCGAAAAGCACCGTGGGACTTTCTCAACCCAAGTCAAGACAAAGCAAGGCAACCGTTGGAGCGAACGGCTCTTACATGAACTTGAACTGTGGTCAGCATCTGCTGGCGTTCGCCCTGCGAGCATCGATGACCTGTGGCAACGGGTTCTCACTCAGCAGTTTCATGACATCATTCCTGGCTCGTCCATTGCATGGGTACACGCCGATACGGAAGCGGAGCACGCTGCAGTCGCCGAAGAGATTGAAGTCATCCTCGCTCGAGTCATTCCGGTGGAGAAGGGCGACACACATGTTCTCAATCCAGCCCCGGTCCTTGTCAATGCGGTTGCCGATATTGATGGCTCACCAGCATGGGTAACCGCGCCGCCCTTTGCTGCTGCAAAAACATCACACGAGCTCCCCGATGATGTTCAAGAAGTGTCGGTCGAAGAACTTGCGAATGGGTGGCGTATTGCCAATGGACTCATCTCTTTTGATATCACACGAAATGGAAACATTGAATCCATCTCGAATGGTCAGAGAAATGTCATTCCTCCTGGACTTGTTACATCATTCACGCTGAGACAAGATCGTCCCGCTGAGTATGACGCATGGGATATCGACGCAACAGATGCAAATGCTCCAATCGAGGCGTGGCTGAATGAGGGAATAACAGCAGTTGTTGAATCAGGCCCACTTCGTGCAGTTGTCGAATGCGCATATGCGACTGACAATTCCCAATTTGTCGTGCGCTACACCTTGCGTGCCCATTCACCCACTCTCGACATCGCCCTCGATGCCAATTGGCAAGAGTCAGAACGTCGACTGCAGTGGCAGTTGCCGACCGGACTTCGATCAGTACAGGCACTGTGCGGCACCCAGTTCGGTCATGTTCAACGCGCCCGTCATGCAAACACCAGTTGGGATGTCGCACGATTCGAAGTCTGTGCACATCGCTATGTCGCTGTCCACGAACGTACCTTCGGCGTCGCGATTCTTGCCGATGGCCCTCGCGGATACGACGTGCGTGGTGACGAGTTAAAACTCACGCTGCTGCGGGCACCACATTTTCCCGACCCACGGGCAGACATCGGGCAGCAACACCTGGAATGGTCGGTCATGCTCACTGATGGCGATCCCCTTCTCGACGGTGTGGAAGAGGAATCTGCGCGAATTGCGCATCCACTTCGCGTTGTAGATGGCACGCCAGTTCTCTCACCTCTCGATATTGACCTTCGAGTTCATGGCGCACTCATCAGTGCCGTCAAGCCAGCAGACGATGAATCGGGAGATCTCATTGTTCGAGTGTGGGAAACATTAGGAAGTCGCACCCTTGGCACCTTGCAAGTAGGTGGAGCCATTGACGCCGAACTGTGCAATGGCCTTGAGGTCTCTGACGATGTCTCACTTGATGTCACCGACGGCGTGATGGATGTGGAACTTCGACCTTTCGAAATTCAAACCATTCGCATCAAGCGGTAACTCTTACTTCAAGACCTTCAGACAAGTGAGTCCGCGGAATGTTTCCGGAACAATAAAGACGTTGTAGCGATAATCACTCCAACAACTTGAACCGGTGACTTTTACCTTCTCGCCGCCTAGTTCACCGCTCGTGCGGTCAAGTGGCCAGTCTCCAGAAATATCGGAAGCAACAAGACGTCGAGACAACTGGCCGGGTGTAATTGTTCCGGTGTAGACACCGTCATCGGTCAACTTAGATAGCCGCTTCTCAAACTGCGTGATGCGTTCACTGGCTTCGTTGGCTGCGGCTGCGGCAGCGGCAGCGTCTCTGATTGCGGCAGCTGCATCATCGACAACCGTCGCGATCTTTTCAACTGCGTCTTCGGCTGCTGCTTTTGCCGTTGCAGCTTCTGCTCGCGCCGCAGCGATATCAGATTCATACGCGTCGACTTTCTCTTCGAGCTTGCTCACTTTCGCTGACAGTTCTCCGATTATCTCAAGAATGTTTGATGGTGGAAGCGAGTCATCGGGGATGAGTTCAGGAATCTCCCCTTCCGTCGGAACAGTGGTCTCGGTGGAATCGTTAGGACCAGCAGTAAAGATCTGCCTGGCGGATGAACCTGCCCACACCACACCAACAACGAGGATGGACAACGCCACCGCAAACAATGAGGTTCCGATAAGACTTGACGTCACTTTACGCATGTCATCACTCTACGGAGAGGGTGTCTCGCCTCTTCATTCACCTACCCCCACGCAGTACTGTCAATGTGTTGCAACGCGCAACATACAAAGGGGGCACCATGGCTGAGCGTTTTGAAAATGGATACGGCGGGCTTATCGCTGTCGTCACCGGCGGTGGTACTGGCATGGGACGCGAGCTTGTTCGTCAGCTCACTGCTCAAGGGTGCGATGTCGCAACGTGTGATGTCATCCCAGAGAATCTCGCAGCCACTGTCGATCTCTGCACCACGGATGGCAACACCGGGCAGATCTTCACCCACATCGCCGACGTATCAGTTGAGACAGAAGTCCTCGCCTTCCGCGATGCAGTTGCGAAATGGCGCCCACACGTGCATGTCTTGTTCAACAATGCAGGCATTGGTGGCGGCGGAAGTTTCGTTCTCGATGAACGTGCCGGCTGGGAAAAGACATTCAATGTGTGCTTTGGCGGCGTATACAACAACACTCGCGCCTTTCTTCCCCTTCTTCTTGCTGCACCATTTGGTCAAGTAGTGAACACAAGTTCCGTCAATGGCTTCTGGGCAACGCTCGGACCCAATGTGTCGCACACTGCGTATAGCGCAGCAAAGTTTGCGGTGAAGGGCTTCACTGAAGCTCTTATCACCGATTTCCGTTTAAACGCACCAACATTGCGCGCGTCGGTGGTCATGCCTGGCCACATCGGTACTGACATCATGATCAACTCACAGAAGTTGCAAGGCGCTGACCCCGAGACAATGACGCAACAGCAACTTGATCAGGTGCGTGAGCGCTACGAACGTCAAGGAACAGACATGTCAGCCATCAGCGATGCCGACCTTCGCGCTCTCATGAAGATGGGGGCAGAAGGCTTCCGCGATGTTGCACCGATGTCAGCTGCAGATGCATCAAAGTTCATTCTCGATTCAGTCTCCCGCGGAGATTGGCGCATTCTGGTCGGAGATGATGCAGTTGTGCTCGACGATGAAGTGCGCAAAGCACCAAAAGATGCGTACCTCCCCGAGTTCATGGACCGTCTCCATGCGCGTGGCGCCATGAACGCTATGGGTCGCTAACCCCAACTGTTTCCAACCACTTTTGGCCAGGTTCGCTTGTCGTTCACCTGAAAGAAAGGTGTGTGTATCACCATGGCTACATGGAACACACACCACAGAAAAGTTCAGTTCTCGAATCAGTCGTCCTGGCCATCTCTTCCATCGGATTAGGCGCTTACTGTGCGTCATTTTCCAGCCATCTTGCGATGCAGGCAGTCCTCATGAGCCTGCCACCGACAACACTTTTCATCTCTCAGCGCCGTAAAAAGGCCACTGTCGCCGTTATGGACGCACCTCGCCACACCGCAGTGGAATACTTATCGGGTGTTCACGCCGCCTGAGTATCTCTCCCCTTCGTCAATCCGCACTTTCCGCGACTGTCCGCAGAAATTCAAGATTGGTCGATTCGACAACATCAAGGAACCACCATCGTGGGCCACGCACCTTGGTTCCTTTGTTCACGAGGTACTTGAACACCTCTACGGTTTGCCTCACGAAGATCGCACCAATGATTCGCTGAAGACTCTGGCCGGCGATTTGTGGACTGCAAACGAGTGGGAAGCAAAAGTACTTGCCCTCACCGAGCCCAAAGGTGGCATCAGAGATTTCAAAGTCGAGGCATTTGCCAGCATGACCAACTTGTGGAAGTTGGAAGATCCTGCCGAAACAGATCTTGATGAGATGGAAATGAAGCTCGAAGCCGATGTCGAAGGTGTTCAGATGCTCGGATACATCGACCGCTTGATGATTGACGATGAGCAGTCAGCCATCATCTCCGATTACAAAACGGGCAAAATTCCGAATGAGAAATTCACATCGGAAGACGACAAGTTCTTCCAGTTGCTCGCGTACGCACTGATGCTCGAAGCAAGTGATGGAGTGCCCACCAGCAAAGTGGAACTTCTGTATCTCACGCAGTCAGCCAAGCATGAACTTGCTGCAACACCAGTGAAGTTGTCGATCGCCAAAGGCACCATTGTGGAAACCAAGGAAGCCCTCGATGCAGCGTGTGGTACAGGCGACTTCCACTGCAACGTCTCGAAACTGTGTGATTGGTGCCATTACAAAAAGATTGGCGTTTGCCCCGCCTGGAAGAGCTAGAGCGTTGCGGCGTTATTCGTAACGCAGACAACCATCTTCCAGATTGGCAAGAGGAAGAATCTCTTTTTCCTGCCAGTAATCCTGGTCGTGCTTCCACTCCGACTTTGTGCCCGACTTTGGCATGAGGTGCTGCGCACGCATCAAGTAGTTCGGGTTGAAGTTGCTGGGCTCAATCCAACTTCCCACTTCCATATCGGAATCTTCGGGACGCAACTGTGGAGTCACTCGCTGAGCACCCTTTTCTTCCATCACCTTGAACATGCGAAGAATGAAGTCGGCCATGAGGTCAACACGCAACGTCCAGCTGGCACGGAAGTAACCGAACACCCATGCAAGGTTCGGAACATCTGTGAACATCATTCCGCGATACGTGACCGTTTGGCTCCACTCGACTGGCTTGCCATCTACTTCGAACGGAATGTCGCCCAACACACTGAGATTGAATCCAGTTGCCGTGATGATGATGTCGGCATCAATCTGAGTGCCACCCTTGGTGAGAACTCCGGTTGCGTTGAACGTTTCAATCTCATCTGTCACGACGCTTGCCTTGCCTGATGAAATACCTGCGAACAAGTCGCCATTGGGCACAAAAGCAATTCGTTGTTGCCATGGGCGGTAGGACGGCGTGAAATGCTTCATGTCGTAGCCCTCTGGCAAGAGGTCTTTCACACCAGTGAGCAACATGTCGCGCACCATGTCAGGCTCTTGCACAGACATCACAGTCACCATGTGCTGATCCGCAAGTGTCTTGCGGCGAGCAATCTCGTGAATCCACTCTTCGTTCACCTGCAATGCACGCAACTGATCAACCAGTTCATTGGCATTACGGCCGGGAATGAAATATGTCGGAGAGCGCTGCAACATCGTGATGTGTTCAACGTCTTCGGCCATCGCCGGCACAACAGTTGCAGCTGTGGCACCCGAACCAATGACAAGAACTTTCTTGTTCTTGTAATCAAGATCTTGTGGCCATGTCTGCGGGTGGACAATCTTGCCCTTGTAGGAATCCATGCCTGGCCACTCAGGGGTGTATCCCTCTGAGTGCTTGTAATAGCCCTGACACATCCACAAGAAGTTTGTGGTCATCTGGAATGTGTCGCCGGTGTTCAGGTTGGTGACATCAACAGTCCAGAGGTTGTCGGCACTCGACCACGATGCACCTATGATGCGATGGCGATATCGAATGTGCTTATTGAGGTCATTGTCTTCAATGACCTCACCCATGTACTTCTTGATTTCTTCAGAAGACGCGATGGGGGTTCCGACCCACGGTTTAAAGCGATACCCAAATGTGTAGAGGTCGCTGTCTGAGCGCACACCGGGATATGTATGCATATGCCAGGTGCCGCCAAAGGTTTCGTATGCCTCAAGAACCACGAAGGACTTATCCGGAGCCTGATCTTGCAGGTGGTAGGCCGTGCCCACGCCAGAGATGCCAGCACCCACGATGAGGACGTCGAAGTGCTCAATACCCTGCTTGCGCTGTGTTCCCGAGTCTGCGGTCATGGTCATATCTGCCCCCTGATTTCCACTTCAGATACTAAGACGGTGGCCCCAATTTGAAAGGGTCGAACTTTGACTCCCGCTGGACTCTCCCCCTGTTGAGGCTGGTTCATTCGTGAATTAGTCTCCCGATGGGGGTTTGACATGTTTGACATCATCATTCGCGGGGGCACAGTTGTTGATGGCACAGGCGCACCATCGCATGTTGCTGACGTTGCCATTTCTGGCGGGGTCATTGTGGAAGTTGCTGATCGCATCGTTGGCGAAGCATTCGAGGAGATTGATGCACACGGCAAGCTTGTGACTCCGGGCTTCATCGACATTCATACGCACTATGACGGTCAAGTCAGTTGGGACACATTGTTGGAACCATCCAGTTGTCACGGTGTGACCACCGTGGTTGTTGGTAACTGTGGTGTGGGCTTTGCGCCAGTTCGACCAGGACAAGAAGAGTGGCTTGTGCAACTCATGGAAGGCGTCGAAGACATCCCTGGCACTGCACTGCATGAAGGAATTAGTTGGGAGTGGGAAACGTTCCCTGAATACCTCCAAGCAATCGACAAGCGTCGCTACGCCGTCGACATTGCTGCATACGTTCCTCACGGCGCTGTGCGTGGGTATGTGATGGGTGAACGTGGCGCACGGAACGAAGATGCCACTGCAGAAGATCTTGCAGAGATGGCTCGCATTGTGCGTGAAGCACGTGAGGCCGGTGCAGTGGGGTTCTCCACCAGTCGCACGATGGGCCACAAGGCCAAGGACGGCCAACCGGTTCCTGGCACCTTTGCAAGCTCTGATGAACTCAATGCACTCGCCGATGCACTTGTTGCCGGTGGTGGTGGACTTTTTGAAGTCGCACCTGAAGTTCTTCCTGATGGCGGTGATCAGCCAACAATGGGCATGACAGAAGAACTCGAGTGGATGGGCGAACTCGCTTTACGCACTGACCTCAAAGTCACGTTCTTGCTCTTGCAGTACATGACTATGCCCGATGCATGGAAGCAAGCACTGGATCATTCGTCGAAGATTCTTGAACAGGGCGGATACCTGCGACCACAAGTAGCAGCGCGCCCCTTCGGCATGATGATTGGCTGGGCTGGATATCACCAGTTCAACAAGCGTCCAACATTCATTGAGCTTGCGAAGTCATTGTCGCTAGATGACTTGAAGAAAGAACTTGCAAAGCCCGATGTACGTGCGCAGATACTTTCTGAAAAAGATGAGCCAGTGAATCATCACATTCAGTTCGATGGTCTCGGACCACGACTGGGGCAAATCCCCCATCTCCTTTATGCAATGGGCAATGGCACCGACTACGAACCCACCCCCGAGATGAGCGTGAAAGCACTTGCTGATGCCGATGGCGTTTCCACTGACGAGAAGGCATACGACTTACTCAATGACAACGGCGGAAATGCATTCCTGATGTTCCCCACGTTGAACTACGTCGGCGAGAACCACGATGTCATCTACGAGATGTTGACCCACCCTGCTGCGATTAACGGCCTCAGTGACGGCGGTGCACACGTACGAATGATTTGCGATGCATCCATTCCGACGTACCTACTGTCTCACTGGGCACGTGACCGTGAACGCGGTGCAAAGTTGTCTGTTGAGGAAGCAGTTCGCTTGCAGACCACCGCAACAGCAGAAGTGCTCGGTCTTTCTGATCGCGGACGGGTCGCTGTGGGTCAACGAGCAGATATCAACGTCATTGATTTCGAGAATCTGCATCTCTCGACTCCGTACACAGCAAATGACTTACCTGCTGGTGGACGTCGTCTTCTACAATCAGCAACTGGGTACGTTGCCACCATTGTGAATGGCATCATCACACGACGCGAGGGTGTCGACACGGGGGAACGCCCCGGCCGTTTGGTTCGCGCCTAGAGCAACCGCTACTGGTCTGCACGTGTCAACGTGCGGACTTCATTCGACAAAAGTGGCACGCTTGCAGCAACTAATGCAATCGTGCCAACCACAACAAGCGCCGTCTGAGTACCTACCCATTTTGTAAATGGACCAGCCACGAAAAGGCCCATCGGTGCAAAAATCATTGATCCAAACGCGTCATAGGCACCAACGCGAGACATCGCTTCCTCGGGAACATAAGTCTGCAATGTCGTCAACCAGTTGGCATACATCACATCAATTGCGATTCCTCCAAGGACTGCAGTTCCTACAAGAAACCAAATTGGCATTGGTACCGCCATTGAGAAAATCCATAATGAAACAGTAGGCATCACACCAACTGCAAGGAGGAGCGGTCGCTTCACATGAATTCGTAATGCGGCAATCGTTCCCAATAAACCGCCGAGCCCCCAGCCCGCCATCATGAAGCCCATGTCCCGTGCACCATGCAGAACTTCCTTCGCACGTACAGGCGCCATGACCCCAATGAAACCTTCAAAAGCTGGATGAAAGAAAGCAAACGAAACAACAATGATCACAATCCAGCGACGTGAAGAGAACTCAATCCACCCATCCTTCAGTTGAGTGATGATTCCCACATTTTTTTCTTCGTCCGTTGGGGCGTCGCGATCTAGGTGTCGCAGGGAGAACACCAAACATCCTGCAATAAAGAAAGAAAGTGCATCGATCAAGATGGCCCAGCCAGAGCCAAACGCCGCAACTAAGAAGCCTGCTGTCGCTGCACCCAACGTGAGTGCAAGATTCGCACCCATGCCGACAAGAGCATTAGCCGACTGCAACAAACGTGTCTCCACGATCTGTGGCATCAGCCCTGTAAATGCCGGATACCACAGCGCATTCAAGACTCCGAAGACAAAGCCGTTGAATGCCAATAATGGGACTGACGCGTGACCAGACAGAAACGCAAGTGCACTAATCGACACAAAGATGCTCCCCAACAAGTCTGTTCCGCCAACGAGCAATGCACGACCAAAACGATCAGCTGCTACTCCACCAATCACCATAAAGAGCACGAGTGGCACCATGTGCGCCGCTGTCACAATGCTGAGTGAACCTGCATTTCCGCCCGGTAAATCAAGAACACCAAATGCCAACGCAATGGGGGTCATTCCATTTCCAAAGTTGCTCACTACTCGCGATGCGAACATCTTTCGAAAGTCCACATTGCGCCACAGTTCGCGCACCTGGTCGTTCATATCTAGTGCGATGGCACACCTTCAGATGCACCAGTGTGTGTAGTCACATGCTTCGGACGGAAGAGCAATTTGAAGCCAAAGCCAACTAAGTCAACAAAGACCGTTGTAAAAATGGCAAGCATGGATATTTTACGCACCATGCGAGGCTACTGCGAAAGGTCTTAGCGACCCTTCCATTCGGGTGCACGCTTCTGTGCAAAAGCGATGGAGCCTTCTTTTGCGTCCTCACTGCTGAAGACAACCTTCTGCAATTCACCGAGAAGTGCTGGGTTGCCGCCACCGATTTCATCGAGCATCAACTGCTTTGTTGCCTGCACAGCGAGTGGACCATTTGCCGACACGCGACCTGCAAGCGCAAGAGCTGCATCACGAAGACCTGCAGCAGGAACAACTTCGTTTATGAGGCCGAGTTCCTTTGCACGGTCTGCACTGATCGGGTCACCAGTAAGGCCCATCTCCATGGCGACTGCCATTGGGATACGTGCTGGCAAACGAACACCGCCACCAGCTGCGAAGAGGCCGCGCTTCACTTCTGGAATTCCGAAGCGAGCAGTTTCCACCGACACGATGAGATCGCAGAACAACACCACTTCAAAGCCACCTGCAAGAGCGTGGCCGTTGACTGCTGCAATGAGTGGCTTCTTGCACTGACGAAGCGCTGCAAAACCGAGACCGATCTTTGCAATGTCTTCACCGGCAGCAAATGCCTTGAGGTCCATTCCTGCGCAGAAAACTTTTTCGCCTGCGCCGGTAATCACAATGGCGCGCACTTCAGGATTCTCAGCTGCATCATTCAATGCATTGGACAAACCCTCACTGAGGGCTCCGTTTAATGCGTTGCCAGCCTCTGGGCGGTTGAGCGTAATAACAAGAACGTTGTTCGTGATTTCTGTCAAGACTTCCATAGCAATCTCCTCTAAAAGTGTTTCTTTAGATTGCCACACACAGCGCTGTGCGCTCTAGTTCTCGGCAGCAGCCTTGAGGTTTTTCAGCGTGGCTTCCATGTTGCGACGGTTGTGTTCTGCACGATTCGACACGCCACTGACAAGCTTCCCGAGGCGGTCTGCAAACTTGCTGCGGTGGTCGATCCAACTATGTGTCACGGTGCAACCTGCGCCTGATGGGGTGATCTCATAGACCCAATCGCACCAATTCTTGCCGAGTGCCATCAATGCGAAACTGAACTTGTTTGGTGCGTCGACCTCATTGACTTTCACCGACGAAGACCAGGCCTTGTTGCCATTCTTATTGCGACCTTTGAATCGTGCGCCCACGGCTGCCCCTGTTGCACCCTTCACCCATTCGCCGCCAAGGTTCTCGGGTGACCATTCCCCCATTCGAGGAAGGTCTGTTACTAATGCCCACACAAGCTCTGCGGGAGCGGAAATGTCTTGAGTAACGGAAACAGTGGCCATGGAAGTACCTCGCAAGTAATCAGCGAGACAAACATGCTTCGCTTCGAAGAACTTAGCCCCAGATGTGTTCGCCCTGGACCCACGTTGCGTGGAAGCCAGGACCGCATCGGCTGGGAAGTTTTACTTTTGCAATCGGGCCAGCCTCGATGTCTTGTGCTGCATAGACCCAACATTCAGATGCATACGTCTCGAGATTGGTGCAGATGGTGACGACGTATCCGTTGTCTTCTGCCCCACCGTTTGTGCTGCGCGCAAAAGCAGACTCACTACCCAACCAGCCATCGCCGTAGTTCACCATCTCACGCTTCATTGTTTCATGGTCGTACTTCACGAGATCAGTGAAGATAAGAGTCTTCGCTTCTAACGGAATGTGCTGGTGATACGAGTATCGCGTCTTTTGGCCGTAGAGATCAACATCGGGCAAACAGAACTCCACATTGAGGTCGTCCAATGATTCTTCGGAGGTTTCGCCAGTGCGCACATTCATGCGCCAGCGATACAGATGTGACTTCACACGCATGTACGCCAACATGCTGGCCAGTGGGCCTTCTGCCGGATCACGCTTAATGCGCGGGTCTGGCTGCATGCAACCATCCATGATGATCCAGTCGCCTTCTTCCCATGCATTCACCATGTGCAATACATAGCCCGGCTTGAACTCAAACCACTTCACTTGGTCTTGTGTGCCGTAACGAGGAATGACGCCAATTCGCGAAGGCATATCGGGCTTAAACGTAACGACACGACGACCAATGCTCTTCAACATGTCAGGGTCGTGAAAGAACGGCCAGTCGTGCAACAAGCTGTAGTTCTCCGTGATAGTGATGTCATGCGGTAGACGCGGACCAGGCAGATCAATGCGGGCAACGTGCTTCAGCGCGCCATGCTTGTCCCATACGTAATAGGTGTAGAAACTTTCAAAGTCTGCGTAGTCGTACCCAATGAGTTCACCTGTGCGCATGTCTGTTTTCGGATGCGCATTAAGAGTGGTGCGCAAACTTCCGCCAAAGTCCTGCAAACCCTTGGTATCAAGTGTGACGGGGTCAAGTTCATACACCGCACCGGCGTTGTACCAACCAGTGATCAACTTGCCGTTATGGATGTTCAGCGTGGTGTTGGCAGTATCACGCACGTAATCAGGATTACGTACCTCTTCATAGCCGCGTGCTTCAGCATCACGAAGGTCAAACTCCGCCATCATGCCGTTGCGTGTTGTCGCAACTCCGTTGATGTCATCCATCAATACTTCTGTCTTCACGTACTTACGCGAGAAGCTCACTTTTCCATCACGGAAGTAGATGCCGTACACCATGCCATCACCGTCAAAGAAGTGATGATCAAACTTCGGACGAAACATTGGGTTCGGCGACTGGCGGTAATACGCGCCATACATGTCTGCCGGAATCGTGCCTTCAACCTCTAGGTCGTCGGCAGTCACTTCCGTCATCACCGGTGCATAAAACCCATGTAAATAGGGGTTTCCTGCGTGTAGTTCATCATTGATCCAAGCCGGTGCATCATCTGGGTCGGGCATCTGTGATTGCAGTACGCGTGTACGAAGATCCATCGCTATTTCCTAGTCCCTCACCCCAACAACAAAACTTGCGACAGTAGAAAGTGAGCCGCCAATGTTCAGCGTGCCAAATGTCTTGGCGCCTTCTACCTGTACATCACCGGCACGATTTGTCACTTGCTTCACAGCATCAAACACCATGCGTGCACCTGTTGCGCCTACAGGGTGCCCACCACCGATGAGACCGCCACTGGGGTTGATGGGAAGCTTTCCGCCACGTTCAATCAGTCCGCTCTCCACTGCTTTCCATGATTCACCTGGAGCCGTGATTCCGAAATGGTCAATAGCCATGTACTCGGTTGTTGTGAAGCAGTCATGGGTTTCAATGCCGTCGAGCTGCATCACATCAGAGATACCCGCACGGCCAAAGGCATGAGTAATTGCTTCATTCACGTGAGGGAAGACGAATGTGTCGTTTTTGCTGCGCTCAAGCTTGTCCATGAACTTGATACCTGCATTGCGATGACCCCAACCGAGAATTTGAGCAGTCTCCGAAGCCTTCTTTGCATGACGTTGTGCGTATTGCTGCATGAACTTTTCTGAACAGAGAATCAGAGCGGACGCGCCGTCAGTAATCTGACCGCAATCCTGACGTCGTGTGCCAGGCTCAATGATGGGGTTCGCAACATCATCGTCGGTGAAACTTAAATCGGTGAACTTCCATGCGCGTGTTTGTGACAACGGATTCAACTTTGCATTGCCGTAGTTGATTTCTGCGATGCGATTCAGATACTGGCGATTAAGTCCGTAGCGGTAGGCATACTCCTCACCAAGAAGGCCAAACACTGCTGGCCACATGAATGTGCAAGAAATTCCTTCATGACCTTGCCATGATGCTGCGTTCTGATTGATCGATGATTGGTCACCAGGGAGTGCTTTTTGTTCTTCAACACCAATCACTAGCGCAACGTCGTAACGCCCTGCTTCAATCTCTGACATCGCAGAGAGAATTGCGAGCGACGATGATGCACATGCACCTTCATGACGCATTGCGGGCTTGCCCCACAAACCAGGCACCACTTGTGACGCCATGGCACCGAGGTGACCCTGGCCGCGCTGCAGTTCAGAAAAGGCGTTGCCAACATGCACGGTGTCAACTTCGGAAACTTCCACCGATGCATCTGCGAGCGCACCTTCAATGGCTTCACGCATCATGTCAGAGATGTCGAGACCTTCCTTCGCATAGCTGCGTGAAAAGTCCGTTTGGTAGCCCCCTAGGACATACACCGGTGCTGTCATTGTTCCCCCTTGACCCCTCTGACGGTAGTCGGGATTCAGGGTGAATTAGAAGTGCTACCAGAGCCTTGTGGGCTCTTCCGATAAGCCCCTAGGAGCGGGAGAACTGCAGGCCTTCAAACTCGCCCGACGTGCGCCACGCCTCAAGGTGCTCAAAGAACGCAATCGGACCGCCAGGGTGCCCACTGCTGTTGAGCTGCTCCTTTCGACCCATCGGCTTGCCCTCGTTGTTGTAATACCCCGGGGTGCAGTCGCTGTTGCCACGCAACCCACGTTGTACGCCACTGATGAGCTCGATCCATGCATCCTCGGCATCTTTGGTGACTTCCACTGCCATCGCACCTGTGCGTTCTGCTTCGGCGATGACAGCAGCAATCGCGACGCTGTTCTCCACATAATTCTGCGGAATATTGGAGATGAGATTCGCAGCTTGTGCTGCACCCAAGATGTACATATTGGGGAAACCATGAACATGGATTCCATGGAGTGTGTGCATGCCTTCGGACCAATACTCAGACAGCAACTGACCATCACGCCCGGCAACGTCGTAGCCGTTGCGACGCGAATACGACGTGCCCACTTCAAAACCCGAAGCAATGATTAAGCAATCAAGCTCGTAGTGGACACCATTGACCCACACGCCCGTTTCATCAATGCGTTCAACGCCTCGCCCTTCAGTATCAATGAGATGTGTACCCGGGTTGTTGTACGACTGCAGATATTCATCATGAAAGCACGGACGCTTGCACAGTTGGCGATACCAAGGCTTCAGACCTGCCGCAGCTTGTGGATCACGCACGATGCTGTCGACCCGCGCACGAATCTCCGTCATCTTTTCATCATCGCTCTCTTCATATGCAGCGAGCAGAGTGTCTGGTCCGAACTCCTCCCCTGCTTGCACCTTTTCAATCACGCGATCACGTATGCGTAGTGAGATATCAGTCCAGCCGTCCTTCACTAAGTCCTCGTCAGTAAAGCCCATCGTTTGCAAAGTAGTGAAATTCATCATCCACTCGCGCTGCCACCCTGACTTCAACTCGCTAAACCACTCAGGGTCAATGGCGTGGTTGTTGCGTTCATCAATAGCTGACGGCGTGCGCTGAAACACAAACAATTCTTTGGCCGCACGCGACAAATGTGGAACGCACTGCACAGATGTTGCACCTGTACCGATGATGCCGACACGCTTGTCAGAAAGGTTTGACATGAGCGCGCCAGATGGATCGCCGCCTGTGTACTCATAGTCCCAGCGGCTGGTATGGAATGCATGACCTTTAAATGACTGCAGACCAGGAATGCCTGGGAGTTTGGCGCGATGTAACGGGCCTGTGCCCATTGCGAGATGACGAGCACGAATGACATCGCCACGATCAGTGCGCACGATGTACCGCGATGCATCAGCATCCCAGTCAAGAGAAGTAATCCCTGTTGAGAACAGTGCGCCTTCGTACAGATTAAACGTGGTCGCAATGCGCTTCGCGTGTGCGTGAATCTCTGGCGCTGGCACGTACTTCGCTGAAGGGATCGTTCCTGTTTCTTCCAGTAACGGCAGGTAAATCATGGCTGCGGTGTCACACATTGCACCGGGATAGCGATTCCAGTACCAAACGCCGCCGACGTCTCCCGCTTTGTCAATCAGACGAATATCAGTAATGCCGGCTTGTTTGAGACGAGCCCCCGTGACGAGTCCAGCAAAACCAGCACCAACAATGAGGACGGTGACGTCGTCATGGATTGCATCACGATCAGCAGGTTGCACGTACGGATCATCAAGCAAATTCGAGAATCTGCCCGATGGCTGTTGGTACTGCTCGTTGCCATCGGAGCGAATTCTCTTATCTCGCTCTGCGTTGTACTTCTCTCGAAGTTCTTCACGCTCGCTGGGGGTCAGTTGAACGGCCATAGACCTCAGACTATGTGCCTTTCCACAATCATTCAGAGTTGAGCACCCATCTAGAAGTAATCGACGGAGCCAGGACCGAGGTAGACATTGAGTTATCGCGATTGAATGCAGTCAATACATTCATGTTGTGACGCTTAGGCAATACAGTGGCCACATGCCACATGTTGAAGCAAACGAAACAGCGTTAGACGCAATGCGGCTACTAGACCCAAATGAGCCTGTCGTCATGCTGAACTTATTGAAGTTTCGCGATGTCGCAATCGATGGGTACGGAGTAGACGGCATGACCGGCAATCAAGCATTTCGTCGCTATGGAGAGTTGAACGATCAAGAAGATGTGAAGTTTGGAAGCGAACCCATTTGGATGGGACTTGCTAAGAACACGATCATCGGGGATGAAGAATGGGATCTTGCGATTCTTGTGCGCTACCCCACTCGTCAACACTTCATCGACAAGTTGGACGACTCGAAGTATCGCGAGATTTCAAAAGTTCGTGAGGCAGCACTTCTCGACAGCCGTCTGGTTGAGTTATCTCAACTCTTCAGTGCTCAATAGACTTTTCGAAGTTCGTCTGGGACTAGCGGCGACCCGTGAGGTCAATCAATCGCGCTTGAAGATCTGCAGACTCTGGAACATTGCCACTGGGGCCTTCACCGAACATGCCGAGGTTGCCGATCATCGGAGCCATCGGCGACAAGCTATTCCATGCAAATTCAACCACTGCCGGGTCAAGGACAACCTCACGACCCATACCGACGCCCAAGTCCCATGCATGCAATGCGAAGTCACAAATTCGGAACATCATCAATTGCCCAACAGGCATATCCATCATCGGATGCTCCACCACTGTTGATGGATCTGCAATCGCCTCAAATGCCTTTACATGATCCGCAACAGCCGCGGCGTAATCCGCACGAGGATCTGCACTGAATTCATAGTTATGAAAGAACGGAGAGAGTTCGTCACGCTTTGCTCCACGAAGTGCCATGTTGCAGGAAACCGCACCACCAACAATGTGGCGAAGAAGTGCAGTGACATCCCAGCCATCGCATTTGGTTGCTTTTGCCCAATCGGCATCAGAGGTCTTTTCTAACTCTTCGCTGAAATTGTTGATGGCGGACTGAAGGAGTGCAATAGACATGGACAAAAAGTAGCCCAGTTGCCCTTGCATGTATTCACCAGACACCTAGGTGCTGGCACCAATAACTAGTCGCAGCAGCTATCGCGCCAGCCGCACGTGCGACATTTGTAGTGAGCGTGTTCCGGAATCAGATCTGCACCGCACAACTGGCATTCAGAGAAAGTTCCATATCGAGCTCGGCACTGGTCATATGTTGCCGCTGCAACAGGCTCTGTTTGCGTTGTATTGCTCTCGTTCACAATTCCCATTCTTGCACTCACGAGTCAGACGGACGCGAGTATTGTCTCGTGATGCCCCAAAGCATGATTCAGCGAGCCGAAGTCCTCATCAAGAAGCTTTTCGGTACACGCTCTGATTGGCGCCTCACCAAACCTCAGAGACCACAGCCACTGCACGTGTCATCCACGTGGATTGGGCCCGTCTTGGCAATCATCACTATCTGCATAGGGTGGCTCGCCTTCCCCGACACCATCGGCGACGGCAACGCTGCCTTTGCCCTCTTTATTGGGTCTGTTTCCATCATGATGATGACGTGGAGCAATCTTCTCTCCACACGTGCGCTTCCACTTGAACAAATTTTTGGCGGCGTCGATCGCATGTATATCTGGCATCGCTGGTTGGGCGCATTGTCCGTTGGTGCCATGTGGCTTCATATGGAAACAACAGACGACATCAAAGGAATCCGCGGAGCATCTCGGGACGTTGCCGACGCAGCTGAAGACTTAGCCGAGACTGGATCAACCCTTCTTTACATCCTCGTGGGAATCAGTCTTCTCCGCTGGATTCCCACTCGATGGTGGCGTTTCACCCACAAGCTTCTGATTCTTCCGTATGCATTTGCGTGCTGGCACTTCTACACAGCAACAAAGCCCTATGCAAATGATTCATTCTGGGGTGCATGGTTCACGGGGTTCATGTTTCTTGGAATTGCCGCATGGGTGTATCGAGTGGTGTGGCGCGACATGTTCCGCAAAGGAAAACTTCATCGTGTCTCACACATAGAACACACCGGCAATGTCATCACGATTGAGCTCGAACCCATTGGTAAACCACTCAAGTATCAACTGGGTCAGTTCGCTTTTCTCACAGTGAAAGTCCCTGGTTTGCGGGAACCACATCCGTTCACCATTGCATCGTCACCAGATGAGCCTGTTCTCCGATTCGTCATCCGTGATCTGGGTGATTGGACTCATCACCTCATCGAGTCACTTGCTGTGAACGACCGCGTTGTTGTGGAAGGTGCGTACGGACGTTTAGCCCCCATCCCCCACAAGCACGTCGACCATGTTGTGTGGATTGCTGGTGGCGTAGGAATCACGCCATTCTTGGGTGCCTCCATTTCGCAGTTACCTGATGACAGACCAACCCCACACCTCTTCTATTGCGTTCCCTCCAGAGCGACTGCGCCTGCAATCACCGCTCTTGAACAGGCTGCACGAGATGGGCATATTCATCTCCATCTGCATGCGTCTGACGAGAAGAACCGCATTCAGCCCGATCATGTGATCACAGCAATTGATGATCAGGACTTACGAAATACACACATCGTGATGTGCGGACCTGATTCCCTCGTCAAATCAATGAAGAGCGGACTGCGTCAACACGGTGCGCGCCACATTCACATTGAAGGCTTTGACATTCGTAGCGGAGTTGGACCAGACATGTCTCGCTACGTTGATGATCTTGTTCGCTCTGTGCTAACGAGGTGAAGGTGAGCCACAGCAAGCTGCTCGCATTATCGGCGTTCTTTGGCGCTGCTGGAAACTCTGCCGTTCATGTTGCAATCCCATGGTTGGTTCTGGAAACAACAGGATCATCGGCGCAAGCAGGAATTGTTCTGGGGCTTAGTGGCCTCTCCGTCATCTTTACTGCCCCACTCATTGGCGGACTGATTGCAGTTCTCGGTGCCCGTCCTGTATCCGTATGGGCCGACATCATCTCAGCCACGTCGGTAGTCCTCTTTCCCATCATCGGAACAGTGTTCGGACTCAACATTGCATCTCTTCTTGTCATTGCAATTGTCGGAGCAATGTTTGACCCTGCAGGTGCAACCGCTCGCAAGTCACTCATTCAGCCAGTTGTTGAAAAGGAAGGGCTCTCCCTCACCAAGTTCAACGGCACCTATGAAGCCGTTGCAACTATCGGCACTGTGATCGGCCCCACAGCAGCAGCATTGGCAATCAGCATCATCGGCGTGAACGCGACCTTCTATGTGATTGCAGTTGTATTTGTTTTTGCTTCGGCAACCGCATCCTTCATTCCAGTCATCACTGTGCGGGGCGAGAAAGGCAAGGCCTTCTCCGTCAGCAACGTTGTCGGCGAAACACGCCTTGGTGTGAGCACTCTGTGGCTCGACAAACCGCTGTTGTCACTCGTCGGTCTCTACACAATGCTCACCGCCATCTATATGCCGGTTGAATCCATCGTGCTCTCGCGCTACTTCCAAGACCTAGACGAGCCGCAGACATTGGGCTTTGTATTGTCAGCGATGTCTGTCGGCATCGTGATCGGTGCACTGCAGTTCCATCGTGCCGTTCGCATCCTGTCGCCCAGGAATCTGGTGGTTATTTCGATGTCGCTCATCGGTGCAGTGGTGTGCGCAATGGCATTCCTCCCCGACGCAATCGCATTTATCGGTCTTGGGCTTGCACTCGGACTTGCATTCGGCCCCGTCAGCCCATTGACCAACTACTTAGTACAACGACGAGTGCCGCAACATCTGCATGGCCCTGTGTTTGGCACACAGTTTTCTCTCACGCACTTAGCGCTTCCCGCTGGCACCTTGGCACTGGGCTTGATTGTGCAATCGATTGCTATTGCGCCATTGCTATTCGTGATCGGGGCATTGTTCATTGCCGTCACTCTTCTGGTGGGCTTTCTCGGCCCACTTCGTCACCTCAGCGTCAACGCGTTGCCTGACGATGGCGTGTCTAGATAGCAACTGTGAGCGCGTCGTACTCATACACCCAGTCGAGAATGGACATTCCCGGCGGGCTAATTGAGAAGATCATGTCTCGGTCGCGCTGCTCTTGGCCATCAACCATGTGGAAAAGATCTCTGTTCATGACTGATGACGTTTGCACCTGTGCTGTCCGACCCTGCCGAACATCTTCATATCTACGCAACGAATCTGATGCGCTACTCGTGCCCACACCTGACAAACAACGAGCAAGAACTACTGCATCTTCTATTGCTTGACAGGAGCCTTGCGCCATAAATGGAAGCATCGGATGACACGCATCACCCAACAAAGTGGTCGTGCCTAATCCCCACTGCTCCAATGGTTCACGGTCATACAACGCCCACCGAAAGACTGGTTCTTCCACTCGGTCGAGCAGTGAAAGGAAGTCAGAAGACCAACCTTCGAATCGTGAATACAAATCTTCCTTCGTTCCTTGTTCAGTCCATGATTCGGACTCCCAAGAATCTTCTGGCGAAATACAAACGAGGTTGAGGTGACTGCGATTTCGACCAATGAAGTAACTCACGACATGGCGGTCGGGCCCCATGCGGTTCGTCACATCAATCGGCAAATCTTCCACTGAACTTCGCGGCACTAACGCGCGATATGCAGCTGAGCCGCTAAAGCGAGGCTTATCAGCAGCCCCAACGCATCGACGAACAACTGAATGAATGCCGTCAGCACCGATCACGATGTCGAAAGATTGCGAAGAGCCATCTGAGAAAAGAACCTTGGATGACGACTCACCTGGTTCGACTGAGACAACATGTGTTGAGAACTTCAATGTCACATTTGTGCAAGCAGCAACTGCATTTCCGAGAATTTCTACCAATTCGTTACGCGCCACGTTTGCAAGAGGAACGTGATGTTGGGAGATAAAACTTTCATCAAGATCGGTCGCTCGAATAATGGAGTCATCCTCCCAGCGACGAAGCACCACTCGATGTGGATTAACAGAGATATCTGAATACGCGGTGCCGAGGCCTAGTGAATGCAGGAGACGCCCGGCATTAGGACTGATTTGTACACCTGCGCCAATCTCTCTGATTCCCGCAGAACGTTCAAAGACTGTGATGTCATGCGAGTTCTGCGACAACGCGAGAGCTGTTGTGAGCCCACCAATTCCGCCACCAACAATCGCAATCTTCATTACTACGAGTCCGCCAGCAATGCAGCACCGTATTTATCAAGCGACTGATTCGACGCCACGAGGTGTTGTGCAGAACCTTGGGCATCTCTGAAACAACGCTGTAAGGGGCTTGTATTGAACAAAGCACCAGCGCCGGCAAAACTCATGAGTCGGGAAATGGCAGCGACGGCAGTCTCTGTGCAATATGCAGTCATGGCAGTCACGCCAGCTTCATCTCTCGCACTGAATTCACGACCATTCTCCATAGCAACATCGACTTCAGCAAGTGTGGCAAGCGCATGGGCTTGTACGGCTTTAAGTTGTTGTGCACTGCGACCGAGTTCATATTGAAATGCACCACGATCAGCAAGTCGACCATCAAAGCCGCGTGATTTACCACGTGCATACACAACAAGTTCATCAATGAATCGCGTGCAGGCACCAAATGTAAACCCAAGGTTTTCACCAGCGACAAACACCGGATAGTTGAGCCCAAAAATCGCACCACCGCGCTTGGGGGGTTCCATTGGGTTAACTGTTAATGCTGTCGGAACAAACACATCCTTCGCTGTAATCGACACGCTGCCGGTTCCCTTCAGCGCCATGACATTCCAGTCCCCATGCACTGTGGCTTCGGCTGTACGAATGACTGCAAGAGTGACCGAAGGTTGGTCTGAAGCTTCAATCGCAGTCAACATTGCCCAATCAGCGTGGCGAACTCCACTTGCATAGTTCCACGTACCGTTCATCAATACGCCACCGTCAACACGGGTAAATGTTCCTGTTGGTAATGCCACCGCAGCAAGAAACGGAGATGGGTCGGATCCGAAGAGCAATTCAAGGCCTTCATCACTCAGGCGTGACCCAGCGGCAGCTGCAGCACCTGCGTGGTTAAAGCCAGTCCATGCTGCTGTCGCGTTTGAATAACTCAATGCGGTGAAATAGCGACACTGATCGGCCAACAAGAGTCGATCACCACCAGCCTCAATCGGTGCCTTAATCATCGGTACGCGAATCTGGCGCATGAGGTCTACTAATTCCTGCGGCGCATCGCCCAGTTCTTCCGACTCTGCTGCGGTTGCATCAAATTGCGAATGCAATGCAGAGATCTCACTGACCAACTGTTCAATTGGTCTGGCAACGTAGTTATTCGTGCGAGAGCTTGTCATTGTCATTAGAAGACTCCTTCATAACTGCCACCATCAAGTTGCAGATTTTGACCACTGATGTATCCGGCTTGTGCCGCACAGAGAAATGCAAACGCATCACCAAATTCGTCGGGACGTCCAAGTCGGCCCGCTTTGATTGACGCAATCTGTTGCGCACGCGCTTCTTCGTACGTGATCCCAAGCATCTTCATTGCGACATGAGCCATTTGTTCCTGACGTGCAGTGTCAAATCTTTCAGGCAACAACTGGTTCACTGTGATGTTGAATTTTGCGAGGTCTTTTGACAAACCCTTCAACACTCCTGTGAGACCCAGTCGAGTCCCGTGCGACAAGCTCATCAATGAATTAGGTGATTTCACCATTGCCGAACTAACGGCAACGATGCGACCAAACCTGCGCTCTCTCATGCCAGGCACAACGCGTTGCACTAGCCCTAGTGGACCAGTGAGTGCTTGCAACACAGCGGCATTCCAGTCTTCGATTTCAATATCGAGAAAGGTCTTTGGTGATGGCCCTTGACCATTCAGCAAGAGAATGTCTGGCGTTGGGCAAACGGCCAATAGTTCATCCTGCACATTCGATACTGCCGAATCGCCCACTACTCCAATGGCCTGTACGCCATAACGAGACATCAACTCCCCTACTGCAACATCAACGTCTTCTTGGCTGCGACCATTGATGACAACGTTGACGCCTTCGCGCGCAATGCTTTCCGCGCATGCTCGCCCGAGTCCGCGACTGGAGCCAGCAAGTATGGCCCAACGGCCTTTTATTCCCAGATCCATTGAGTTACTTCAATCCGCTTGCTTCACGAGCTGCTGCGATGGAAG
>WLHL01000001.1 GCA_009702755.1 Actinomycetota bacterium | reverse complement strand
GTCTGTCGTTTCCGACGGCACAAGACGTACCTGGACCTGATCACCCGTTTGGGTGACTATCGCAGTCAGCATCTCATCTCCTGGTCTCCGAATAAACGGAGGACGATTGTGGACTCGGACTCAAATTCGCGGATTAAGCGAACTTGAGAAGAATGAAGACCACGAAGCCGATAAGGGCGAGTGCTTCGGTAAATGCAATACCGAGGAACATCGTGGTACGAACCATGCCGGCAGCCTCTGGCTGACGTGCCATTGCCTCGACGGACTTGCCGACGAGGTTGCCAATTCCGAGTGCTGGTCCGATTGCGGCGAAGCCGTAAGCGAGACCTGCACCCATTGCAGTGAGACCGTCACCAGTGGTGGTGCCAGCTTCTGCTGCTGCTGCAGCTTCTGCTGCGATAAGGCGGGCAATTGCTTCCATTTTGTTTTCTCCTAGTTGAAGTAGTTGGTTGGGAGACCTTGTTGTGGCCTAGTGCTCCGGATGAGCCGCTCCGCCGATGTACACCGCAGCCAGCATGGCGAAGATGTACGCCTGCAAGAACGCGACGAGCACCTCGAACGACGTAAGGAACACGAGCATGATGAACGGCAAGATGCCGACGGGGATGAGGATCTTGTCATTCGCTTGGAACAGAGCTTCTGAGAGCAATGCGAATGTCACGAGAAGAATGTGACCAGCAAGCATGTTGGCGAACAAACGAACTGCGAGTGAGAACGGACGAACAAGCATCGTGGAGATCAGTTCGATCGGTGTCACCAAGATGTAGAGAGCCTTGGGAACTCCTGGTGGGAAGAGAACGCTCTTGAAGTATCCGCCGACACCCTGATGCTTAATACCTGTGGCGTTGAAAACAACCCACACAAGCAATGCAAGGAACATTGGGACAGCCATACGCGCTGTGGCAGGCATCTGGAAGAACGGAATGATTCCGGGAACATTGCACAGATAAATAAACAAGAACAACGTGAGAAGGAATGGAGTCCAAGCAAGACCTTCCTTACCCATCGTCTGCATGATCACACCGTCTTCAATGAAGTCCACAATGATTTCAGCGAGGTTGCGCGAACCCTTTGGCGCTTCGTTGACATCGCTCTTGCGTCCGGCCATGAAGAAGAGTGCAGAGCTGATCAGAACTGCGAGAACCGCAATGAGAGAAATCTTGTTGAAGCTTGGAAACAATTCTTTCCAAACAAGAATCTCGTTAATCTCCGGAAATTTAAGAGCAATCACGTTCGATCAATCCTTCGCTTGGTGTTTGTCGGGGGGACGAGACTTCGTCAAGTATGGCTTATTCGGCTTGGTTCCAGGAAATGCAAGTGACGCCGCCACATATTTCATTTCCCAGAAGAGAAGACCGAGGTGGGTCACGATAATCGCTCCGCCGAGGACGGGTATCGACACCCATGACAGGTCCTTCACGAGCAGCACAGCCACCGTAATGAGACCAAGTCGGGCGATATACCCGAAGAGAATTGCCCCCATCATGAGGCCCAAGGAGATGGGCGCTGTGATCGCAATCAGACCAGCAGCAAGCGAAAAGTTCAATAAAACAAGGGCTAATGCGAAGCCAGCTGAGGCAGCACCGGCACCTGAGTCAGCGATGAATCCGCCGAGCACGACCACAGGGGCAGCAAAGAGACCGCGCTTCACGAGGTCTCGAGAAATGGAAACCTCTGGTGCCTGGCCGGCCAGAACTGAGCCCAAGGGAGACACGGGAGTGCTCATTGAGGAGCCGTTCCACGGCTGTTTTGGGCTCGTTCTTCTTCAAGGTGACTCATGGCACTTGAGTACACGTAATACATCTTGATGAATTGGCCCGTGACCCCAAACAGTGTTGCCCCGATCATGAACCACGGGGTCGTGTTCAGCCAGGTGTCGAGACCAAAGCCGATGAGGAAGAAAACGATGACGGTTCCCGCCAGCTCTGCCCCTTGGGACACGCTGTTATCAAGCACAATCGGCTTTGGCTTGGGGAGGAACTTCAAGTGCACACCTTTTCGGAATCCTGAAGAAATCAGGACCTTGTGAATTGATGAACAATCTAGGCGCTCCTCCCCTTGGGGTCAATTCACCCCTTGGTTACCCCCAGCGTTGGTTACCCCTCAGAGATTTCGCTTTGATATTCAGAGAAGAACAAGGCGAGTTGTGTGCGGTTCTCCTTATCGAATCTCGACAGCATGCGAGAGACACGATTGCGGACGGTTTGAAGGCCCAAGTACACGGTTTCAGCGATCTGCTTGTCCGAGTACCCCATGGCAATCAATCGAGCAATGTGGCGATCATTGGCATCAAGCTTTCGAATCAAGCCCAAGCCACGCTTCTCCAACGATTCAGATGCTGAACGTACTTCCGCCGCATTGATAAGGCGCATGCCAGACGCAACATCGCGAATGGTTTGAATCAGATCGTCAGAACTTCCGGTCTTCAGAACGAATGCACTGGCGCCAAGTTCATACGCAGTCACCAATGCTTCATCTGAATTGAATGAAGTGAGAACCACAACTTTGACTTGAGGGTGTTCTGCAATCACCATCTTTGCGACATCAAGACCCGACTCACCGTCGAGGCGAACATCAACAATCAAGACATCCGGAACTTCGTGTAAGAGCAAATCGCGAGTTGAACTAATGGAGTCAGAGATTCCGACGACATGTAATCCTTCTTCTTGATTAAAGACTGAAGCCAACGCTTCGCGGACCATGACATGGTCATCACAAATTGCAACACTTGTCATGACGCACATCCTGTGCACAGCAGGGCCGTTGGTAAACACCCACGGCATGGGACGGACCACGTCACCGTGGTTCCGATGTTTTGTACTGAGTGAATCTCCATTGTTCCTCCTAAGGATTCGGCGCGTTCGCGCATGTTGTGGAGACCGTTTTGCAAGCGGACCTGCGATGGAATACCGCGGCCGTTATCTGTGATGGTGAGAACGATGTTGCGATCTACTCGCGCAATCTGAACTTTCAAAATCGAAGCAGCGCCATGTCTTACTGCATTGGATGCGCCTTCAATCGCGACGGCGCGAATATGGCCTTCAATGACTTCTGGCAGCTCAGAGACCTCAATCAATAATTCGAGCTCAGTTCCCGTTGGATGCAAAACAGGAATCAAGACATCTTCTAAGTGCAGGCGCAGTGGTGATGCCTTGCGAGATTCCACGTGCAGAATCTCACGGCGGATTTCTGAAATCACTTCATCAATCGCAGAGATTGCTTTGTTGAAAGACTCTTGTGTTTCGGGGTCTTTACGCCGTCCTGCAACTGAAAGAGACAAAGACGTTGCGTATAAGTTCTGAATCACAACGTCGTGAAGATTGCGCGCAATTCGCTCACGTTCAACAGCAATGGCACGTTTTCTTGCCGCAAGCGCCACAAGCGTCTGTTGATCATTGAGAAGCCTCTGGATTTCTTTGAAATCTGCCAGATCACTTGAGACTTCCACAATGTGATTTCCCAGTCGCTGCCAGTTAATCGATGTTGAAGCATCACCGTCATGCAGATAGTGCCCATTCGTTCTTGAATCCATCTGAAACAACTGCAATGAATGACCAGAGTTCCAGGCCTCACTCACATGAGCTAAGGCAATGTGGGGTTCAAAGTATGAATCCATCATTGATTGAGCAAATTCAACCTTTTTGGTGCGAATGTCCTCGTAGTGCTTGTTCCACCACACGACGCGTGTGTCAACAATCGCATCCCATTCGTCAACATCTACTTCATGTATCGCGATGCAATCACTCAGTCGGTAGAAGACTGAGACAAGTTCATCAATATCGATACTTGAGAACGGAAAATTTCTTTGCGCATCAGTTGCCACACCATGAAAGTAACGAGCATCTGTTCGAACGAAAGTACCTACTCGACCTTTTGACGGTTACTTTCGTCCTCTTTCTTGCCAGGGAGATCTGGGTGCAAGACCGTGTACAAGAACAAAACGAGAGCGACCAGTCCGAATGGTGCAAAGTTTTTTGCACTCTTTGTAAACACTGGATACAAAACAAAAGCAGATAACAACGCAGTCCACGACCACAGAATTGCCACTGCTCGTCGCGGACCATGACCTAAAGCGATGAGACGATGATGCAGGTGTCCTTTATCTGCATGAGCAAGACCTTGTCGATTGATCAAGCGACGTGCGATAGCGAATGCAACGTCAAGAACGGGCACTCCAAGAATGATGAGTGGAATCGCAAGTGGGGCCAAGAAGAAATACGTCTGACCGCTGAATGCCTGCGTTGTGGGATCTGCACGGCCACCCACCACACTCGTCGAGACAGCAACAAGGAATCCGAGAAGATAGGCACCGCTATCGCCCATGAAAATAGTTGCGCCGTTGAAGTTGAACGGTAAGAAGCCCACACAAACACCCACCGTGATGATGGCAATCAGAGGTCCGATGTTTGGCTCCGACAAAAGTCCGAGCCCGGAGAGATGTTGAGAGTAAATAAAGAAAGCAGTGGAACCAATGGCAACGATTCCTGCCGCTAATCCATCAAGTCCATCAATCAGGTTGATGGCCTGCGTCATTCCCAGCAACCACACAATGGTCACGATGGGCACCCAGTCATTCGACAACTGAATAACACCCAGGAATGGAATACGGAAGTAAAACATCGTGACACCGGCGGTGACCAGAATCATTCCCGTCACAATGACACCAAATACTCGCGCAGGTGCAGACACTTCTCGAATGTCATCCATCACGCCAATACCGAGAACAACCATGGCTCCGAGCAACACACCAATCAATTCGGAGTTGCTATCAAACAATGGTGAGAAGCGATCCATTCGCCATGCAAGAAACAGCGCACAGAAAACACCTGCGAACATTGCAATGCCACCAACATCGGGGGTTGGGACAGTGTGTACTTTTCGATCACTGGGCATGGCCACCCAATTTTTTGCACGAGCTACTCCACGCACTACAGGCGTGGTGAGGAAGGTCACCGTCGTTGCGCACACGCCAACGATGAGATATCCGGATGTGTCTCCCATTACGGGATGAGCCTAGAAGAGATACCGACCGAAGCCGGGCTTAAAAGGGGTTCGGATACACCGGGAAGCGAGAGCAGAGCTCGGCAACCTTGGCGCGAACGACTGCAACGGCGGCTGCGTCATCACGATGGCGCAACGCTTCTGCAATCAATGATGCAATCACAGGCATTTCGGCTTCGGTCATTCCCTGAGTTGTCACGCTTGGAGTACCAATGCGTACACCAGAGGTGACAAATGGGCTACGAGGATCATCAGGCACTGTGTTCTTGTTCAGCGTGATACCCGCTTCATCAAGAACCAACTGAGCAACCTTGCCTGTGCAATCAGCATCGAATGGGCGAAGGTCCACAACCATGAGGTGGTTATCGGTGCCACCACTCACGAGACGGAATCCTTCTTTTGTCAATGCAGCAGCAAGAGCTGTTGCGTTCTTCACAATCTGCTGTGCATACACCTTGAAGGAAGGATCAAGTGCTTCACGGAACGCAACAGCCTTTGCAGCAACTGCATGTTCTAACGGGCCGCCTTGACTGCCAGGGAATACTGCTTTGTCGATTGCAGCGGCATGCTCTGCCTTGCTAAGAATGCACCCACCACGAGGTCCACGCAATGTCTTGTGTGTCGTGAAGGTGACAACGTCTGCATACGGCACAGGGTTCGGGTGAGCCCCACCAGCGACAAGACCCGCCAAGTGAGCAATGTCAAACATCAACAATGCACCAACTTCATCAGCAATTGCTTTGAACGGTTCTGGATCAAGACGACGCGGGTAACTGGTCGTTCCCGCCACAATCATCTTGGGGCGATGCTTCAGTGCAAGCTCACGCATGTTGTCGAAGTCGATGCGCTCATCACCGGGCGTGACTCCGTACGACTTGAAGTCATACAAAATGCCGCTGGCATTCACAGGCGAACCGTGTGTGAGGTGGCCGCCGTGGTCGAGACTAAGACCAAGAATTGTGTCGCCTGGGTTCAAAAGACCGAGATAGACAGCCATGTTTGCGCTGGCACCAGAGTGTGGTTGCACGTTCGCATGATCTGCACCGAAGAGTTCCTTCACACGCGAGATTGCGAGTGCTTCAATCACATCGGCATTGACGTTGCCGCCGTAGTAACGCTTGCCGGGGTAACCCTCTGAGTACTTGTTCGTCAGGATGGATCCTGTTGCCTTCATCACTGCAGGCGAGGTGAAGTTCTCGCTGGCAATCAGTTGCAAACCTGTGGTCTGACGAATGCGCTCCTCTTCAAGGAGTGCAAAGACTTCGGTGTCTGGATTGGTATCGGAAGGAAATGGCATTACTTGCCTGACTCTTGTTGTTCGATTTCGGTCAATTGTGCAACGCGGCGTTCGTGACGACCGCCCTCAAACTCTGTGGCGAGGAATGTCGCGAGGATCTCTTCGGCAAGGCCTTCACCAACAACGCGGGCGCCCATCGAAAGAACATTCGCATTGTTGTGAGCACGAGCCATGCGGGCTGTGTACAAGCAGTTACACAAAGCAGCACGGACACCATGCACTTTGTTCGCCGCCAGCTGCTCACCTTGTCCACTGCCACCAAGAACAATGCCGAGGTCTGCTTTTCCATCGCGCACAAAACGACCCACTGCTGCACAGAAGGGTGGGTAATCAACACTCTCGGTGGAGTGAGTACCGAGATCTTCCACATCGTGACCCTGATTCGTCAGCACCGAAATGAGGTGCTGCTTGAGGGTGTACCCGGCGTGGTCGGCTCCGATTGCAATACGCGACATATAAATCAGAGTAGTAGGGGCACCCCTCTGACGACCTAGCGTTTGAGACATGACACTTGACCCACGCACTCCCGTCCTCATCGGAACTGGACAGGTCGTTCAACGAGCCGAAGGCATCGACGGTGCCCTCGACGCCGTTGCGATGATGGTGCAAGCCATCGAATTGGCCGCAAAAGACGCTGGTCTGGGGTCCGTGCCAAACCCCGATTCCATCCGCGTGGTCAATCTGCTCTCCTGGAAGTACGGCAATCCAGCACAATTCATCGCCGGAGATCTTCATCTCACCCCTCGCGAGCTGGGGTACTCGGCCATGGGTGGCAACACCCCTCAGACCTTGGTCAATGCCGCCTCTCGCCAGATTCTTGCGGGCGAGCTTGACCTCGTCATCTTGACTGGTGGCGAAACCACGCGTACCCGTGCTCGCTATCGCAAAGCAAACGTCGAACCACAATGGCGAACCTCAGATGTTGAGCCAGTCTTGGTCTCTGAAGATCTCACAATGAACATGCCCGAGGAACTCGAGCGCAAGATCATGATGCCCATTCAGATCTACCCGATGTTTGAAACGGCACTACGTGCTCAGGCTGGTCGCACAATTGAAGAGCATCAAAAACACATCAGTGAATTGTGGGCTCGCTTCAGTGCTGTTGCAGCCAAGAACCCTTATGCATGGTCTCCGAAGGAATACACAGCAGAAGAGATCCGCACTCCAACTGCAAACAATCGCATGATTGGTTTCCCCTATACGAAATTCATGAACTCCAACAATGACGTTGACATGTCTGCAGCGCTCATTTTGTGTTCAGCCGAAAAAGCTGCAGCACTTGGAGTACCTCGCGATCGTTGGATCTTCCCGCAATCAGGCAGCGATGCTCACGAGCACGCCTTCGTCTCGCATCGCAATCATTTCTATGACACGCCTGCAATCGAACTGGCCGGACGTCGTGTGCTTGAACTTGCAGGCCGCACCATTCATGACATCGACATTGTTGATCTGTATTCGTGCTTCCCTGCCGCAGTACAACTTGGCGCGAAGTCCTTGGGGCTCGACATCAACTCGCAACTCACTCGCACAGGCGGCTTGCCGTTCGCAGGTGGCCCGTGGAACAACTATGTGATGCACGCCATCGCAACCGTTGCAACAGAACTTCGAGAAGGCATTGGGTCCTCAGGACTTGTGTGGGCAAACGGTGGCTACACAACCAAGCACGCATTTGGTGTGTATTCGACCGAACCACCGGCTGATGGTTTCAAGTACGACTACCCGCAAGATCAGATTGATGCACTGCCACGTCGCAGCCTTGCCTCACCCGCCGATGCTGCCGGAGAAGTCACTGTCGAGGCCTACTCCGTCATGCACGATCGCGAAGGAAATCCCGAGCGCTCCATCCTCTCGTGCTTGCTCGATGATGGGCGCCGTGCGTGGGGCGAGACGAATGATGTCGGTACTGGCCGAGACATGTGCGTGAATGAATGGGTGGGCACACGAGTTCGCCTTGATGCCTCGGGTAACTTGCTCGTGTGAGCGATACCTTCCCGCGCCAATACGCACGCACGCAACGGCTCTCTCTTGGTGAGCCACGAAACTTCACAGTTTCTCCCGATGGTGCTCGTGTTGTCTTTGCCCGTTCTACTTCTGGCCAAGACTCTGTGAACTCTCTATGGGTTCTTGATCTCGCTACCGGGGAAGAAACACAGGTACTCGACCCGCGCACTGTGGGCGCAGACCTCTCGCAATTAACCGCTGAAGAACTTCGACGACGCGAGCGCGCACGTGAAGGTGCGGGCGGTGTCGTCACATATGCATGTGATGCCTCAGTAACAAATGCCGTCACTGTGCTTGGTGGATACGTCGTGCATGTTGATCTCTTGTCTGGCATCGTCACACTTCCCGACATCGCTCCTGGTGTTTTTGATGTCCGCCTCTCCCCTAATGGCTCGCACATTTCGTATGTGAGAGGTGCAGATCTCTGTCTTGCAGATGTGGCAGGCAACGAACGAGTGATTGCAACTGAAACCAGCGATACCGTCACCTGGGGCAGTGCAGAATTCATTGCCGCAGAAGAGATGGGTCGCATGCGTGGCTACTGGTGGTCGCCCGACTCGCAACGCATCGCCGCGTGTCGTGTTGATGTTGCAGATGTTCCTATTTGGTACATCGCTGACCCTGCGCATCCCGAACGTCCCACTGTTGAACATCGCTACCCCGCTGCCGGATCCGTGAACGCATCTGTTTCTTTGCATGTCATTGACATCGCCGACCTCACCCGCGTTGATGTTCAGTTAGGCGATGACTGGGAATATCTGAACTCGGTCTCATGGGGTTCTCGCGGGCTCATTGCGCAAACGCAAACTCGTGATCAGCGACACGTCGATGTTCATCTCATCGATGCTGAAACGGGTGCATGCACAGTCATCTTTACTGATGAGGACGAGGCGTGGGTGGAGATTGTCCCCGGCGTACCTGCGCTCCTAAGCGATGGTCGCCTCGTGACATGCGCCGACCGCAATGGAGGTCGCCGACTCCTTGTTGATGGCCGTAGTGCGACGCCTGATCATCTGCAAGTGCGTGGCGTCATCACTGTCGGCGACACAATTGTGTTCGCTGCAAACGAAACAGAAACGCCATGGATGCAAGATGTCTATTCCTTTGACACTCAGAACGGTTCGTTGTCTCAACTCACCAACAGCAACGGGATGGTCAGTGCGTCTGGCACGGCTGATGCACTCATCACCCGCACATCAACCATCACCTCAATGGGGCCAACATTCACGGTGCATCACAACAACACCGAGTCGGTAATTACCAGCTATGCCGAGACACCGCTTGTTGAGCCAAACGTTCGCATCATGTCGGTCGGTCCACGCGCAATTCCCGTTGCCATTCTCACTCCACGTGATGGATCAACGACCAAGTTGCCGGTCTTGTTTGATCCGTACGGCGGCCCTCACGCACAACGTGTTGTTGCATCAAACGGTGCGTACCTCTCATCGCAATGGTTTGCCGACCAAGGCTTCGTTGTCGTCATTGCTGACAACGTGGGGACGCCAGGCAAAGGTAGTGCGTGGGAGCGCGGTGTCTTGGGCGATCTGGCCCAACCTGTACTTGACGACCAGATTGAGATTGTTCGCGCGTTAGAAAATCTTGAACCTCGTGCAGACACAACGCGCGTCGGAATTCGCGGATGGAGTTTTGGTGGCTACCTTGCTGCACTGGCGGTTCTTCGCCGCAGCGATGTGTTCCATGCTGCAATCGCCGGAGCACCTGTGACTGATTGGCGTTTGTACGACACGCATTACACCGAGCGATATCTCGGGAATCCGAGTATCGACGACAGCAATTACACAAAGACTTCGTTGATGGAAGATGTCGACACGTTGCAGAGCCCACTGCTCATTATTCATGGCCTTGCCGATGACAATGTTGTCGCTGCTCACACATTGCAGTTGTCTTCAGCATTACTCGCCGCAGGAAAAGCACACGAAGTACTGCCGCTCTCTGGCGTGACGCACATGACTCCGCAAGAAGTCGTCGCCGAGAACTTGTTATTGCATCAGCTGGACTTTTTGCGCCGCACTCTCGGCTAAGGCATCACTCTCTTCTGAGAATTACGGCTTCACGCCAGATACGAAACGGTCATGCCCAGCAAGATCAGGGTGCACTGTCACGTCAACGAATCCTGCTGCACTCATGAGCGAAGACACTGCAGCAGCTTGCGTGTAGCCCATCTCGACAATGAGCAATCCACCACTGCGCAGCCATTGTGGAGCATCTGCGGTGATGATGCGAATGTCATCAAGTCCATCATCGCCAGAAAAAAGTGCCGAATGTGGTTCCCAATCGTTCACGCTTGATTCCACTTCAACATCACCACGCGCGATGTACGGAGGATTACTGACTACGACATCAAATAAACCTGCAACGTCTGACGGCAGCGCATCCCACCAATAGCCGACTTCGAATCGAGCACCGGCGGCAGGGCGCCCCAGGCCTGCTGCATTCGCCCGCGCAACATCAATGGCGTCAGTTGAAATGTCTGTCATCCAGACGGTTGCTGAATTCAGTGGCAGTTCGTGCAAGAGCGATAAGCCGACAGCGCCAGAACCAGTACCCAAATCGGCCATCAAGAACGGACCTTTTGAAGCGCCCACGTGCCGCAGCACAACATCCACCATGAGTTCTGTTTCAGGACGAGGGATCAGGACACGTTGATCAACCATGAGGTCGAGATAACGAAATGCCCAACGACCCATGACATATTGCACCGGTTCCCCATCGAGTACGCGACGAATCATTGCGTCAAGGTGAATCCCTGACCGTGCGTTCACCAACTCATCAAGTTCGGCAACGAACTCTTCGGCGTCTAACCCACTTGCGTGTTCGCACAACCAACGAGCCATCGGTGCATCGTTCAGAACTTCCGCAGTAGAAGCCAACAACTCGCGCCACGTGATGTGACCGTCAGGATTACTCATTGTTCGCGAGTTGACGGGCACGAAGGTCCGCCGACAACGCGTCGACCACAGGGTCGAGTTCTCCGCCCAGTGCAGCTTGTAGCTGATACAGGGTGAAGCCGATGCGGTGATCGGTGATGCGGTTTTCCTTGTAGTTATACGTACGAATCTTTTCGCCGCGACCGCCGCCGCCAATTTGCGCGCGACGTTCGACAGAAGCAGCTGCGTCTTGCTCATCCTGACGCAATTTGAGCAAACGAGAACGAAGAACTGTCATGGCACGCGCGCGGTTCTGCAACTGACTGCGCTCGTCCTGCATCGCAACAACAAGCCCTGTGGGTTTGTGAGTGATACGCACTGCTGAGTCAGTTGTGTTGACGTGCTGACCACCTGCACCAGACGCGCGATACACATCAACTTGCAAGTCATTGTTGTCAATCTCAACATCAACTTCTTCAGCCTCAGTCATAATTGCAACGGTTGCCGATGATGTATGAATGCGACCTTGTGCTTCTGTAGCAGGCACCCGTTGCACACGATGAGGGCCACCTTCGAAACGCAGACGGCTCCATGCATCATCGCCAACAAACATGAGTGTGGCTTGATTGATGCCGCCCATTTCGGATCCATCTTCTTGGATCACTTCTACTTTCCAGCCACGCTTCGTCGCGTACGACTGATACATCTCCATCAGGTCGCGGGCAAACAAGTTTGCCTCTTCGCCGCCTTCTGCTCCTCGAATTTCCATAATGACGTTCTTGCCATCGTTGGGGTCCGGTGGAAGCAGAAGAACTTTCAATAGTTCTTCAAGTTCTTCGACACGTGCCTCTGCAGATGCTGCCTCAGCACGGAACGACTCTCGCTCATCACCGCTGGTCTCATTCATCAACTCTTTTGCAGCTTCAGCGTCGCCTTTTGCGTCGCGAAGATCTCGGATGCACTGAATCAACGGGGTGAGCTGTTTGTATTTGCGAGACGCTTCACGTAAACGGTTTTGATCGCCCAAGACTTCCGGGCTGCCCAAGCTCACTTCGAGTTCGGTGTAGTCCCGTTCAATGGACTCAAGCCTGCCGTTCATGGATTCACAGGCTACGCCGAGTGTGCCCTACTTCTTCTTACGAACTTCCCGAAACACAAAGGAGTTGCTGGATGGTTGGTACTCATACACGCCGTATGACTTCCAATTCCGGGACGAATAGCCCTCAGCAAGAACCTCGCCATTTCGTTGATTGACCTCAGGCCTGTCGATCCGCTGTGTCAACCGAGTTCCATTGTCGATATCCATCCATCGCCATTCACAAACTGAACCACTCCATGGATACGCGAAGTAGGCACCGTAGGTGGGCCCATCTTTCTTCTCTTCGTAAATGATGAAGAAGTCAAGAACACCGTCATTCGTGAAGTCATGGGTATGTACCTTGAGAGGCAATGCACCCTTGCCGCCAATGAGTTGCAGTGAATCGTCGTTCCATCGAATTCCATCCCACCAATAGAACGTCACGCTTCCTTCCGTGACCATCATTGCTCGTGCCCCACACTCACCATTCGACACTTCAGAAACGTCAATCACTTCGAATGAGTCGACGTATCTGGTCCATGCTGCTACCGCATCACTTGGCCTCGACGGAACTGTTGTCGATGTTGCAGGTGGCTTTGTTGTGGTGACCACTGTGTTCCCTGAGCCAGATGTTCCAAGCGAACATGCAGAGAGCAGCAGAACAACAACACAACATGCAGAAATACGACGAAGAATCATGTAGGCCTCGACAACTACAAGGACAATGTTGAGAAAGCGACGGGAATCGAAGCCCATTCTGCCATCTTGTGCATCGATGCAGTGATGTCTTTCGCCCGCGCAACAATCACAACTCGTTGCACACCACAGCGAGAGGCAGCATCAACCGCAAACGGAACGACGTCAAGATCAATGCCATGCACAAAGACAGCAACTGCAACGTCACCCTCTGCAGTTGTACCAACGGCAACACAAGGAACAGCGTCTTTCAAATTGGTGCGACGCACGGGTGGGTCTGCCGGCGAGAGTGTTGCGAATCCAATTGATTGCGGATCCTGCAGTGCGCGCCAACGATGCATGCGCTCTGCTCCGAACTGATTAAACGGATGCACCATTGCATCTGGCTCGCGATGGACTGCTACTGCCTCAATCACATTGCGCAGTGCCTGTTCTTTGGGAAGCTCACCATGCACCATGAGGAATGCTTCACGATCATTCACTCCCATGCCCACTTCAAGACGTGACTCACCTGTGTAGCTGTCGTCAACAACTCGACACATTTCGAGTCCACGAACTTCACCGACAACGATGCCGTGTTCAATCAGTGCATCGGCACCAGAGGAACTAATGAGATCCATCATTGCAACATGCTCAGGCTTGGCAGCCTCCTCAGGAAGATGCGGCGCAGGAACAGCTGGGACAAGAGTTCGGTCGTCAACATGCCACACAGTGATTGCGGAATCGAAGAACTGAGCACGACGGGCGACGATGCCAGATTCCTGTTCGACCAAGAGGTGAACAGGATTATTAAAACGCGATGTCCACGCAAGGACCGGGCCCAATGCGCGCGACGAGTCGCCATCAATGAGAACCCACGTGGCATCGGCCGCCACAAAAGCAGCGCCGAGTCCAAACATCTCTGATGTTCCTGGAGGGTCGGATGCGAGACCCACATGATCGCGCACAAGGGTGCGCAATTTCAGAGACAGAAGACGAGAACGTCGTTCAAGGTCGGCGTCATTCATACGCGTGACTTCTTACGTGTTGAGATGTGTGACGCGCGGCGCCACACAGAATCACTCTGGGCGTGCAGGAGCGTTGGTGCGTGAGCCGTAGCGCTTGTTGAAGCGCTCCACGCGTCCACCGGTGTCGACAAGCTTTTGCTTACCAGTAAAGAACGGATGGCACTCGTTGCAGAGTTCGAGCGAGATTGGCTGGCCCTTGCTGCTGCGTGTGGTGAATGTGTTGCCACATGAGCACTTCACATTGACTTCGTTGTACTCGGGGTGGGTATCAATCTTCATGTCTCTGCATCTCCTCGAAACGGACTTTTGAGTGTATCGGGACTAGGCGCCGGGCGTCTTGGCGATCTCAGCCAAGAATTCGTCGTTGGTACCAAAGGTCTTCAGGCGGTCCATCAGCATTTCCAGGCCTGGGGCGGGGTTTCCGTCCTGGGCAAGACCAGAAAGCACGCGGCGAAGTTTCCAGACCAACTGCAGCTGCTTGCGCTCGAAGAGAAGCTCTTCGTGACGGGTGCTGGAGGCATCGACGTCGATGGCTGGGAACACGCGACGCTCGGCGATGCGGCGGTCGAGGCGCAACTCCATGTTGCCTGTTCCCTTGAACTCTTCGAAGATGGCTTCGTCCATACGGCTGTTGGTCTCAACAAGAGCAGTCGCCAAGATGGTGAGCGAGCCACCCTCTTCGATGTTTCGGGCTGAACCGAAGAACTTCTTTGGTGGGTACAACGCACCGGCGTCGATACCACCGGACATGATGCGGCCACTTGCAGGTGCGGACAAGTTGTACGCACGTGACAAACGCGTGATGCCGTCAAGGATGATGACAACGTCTTCACCCATCTCGACCATGCGCTTTGCTTTTTCGATTGTCATCTCGGCGATGTGTGTGTGCTCATCACTTGGACGGTCGAACGTTGATGCAATGACTTCGCCCTTCACAGTGCGACGCATGTCGGTCACTTCTTCAGGACGCTCGTCTATGAGAAGAACAATGAGCTTGACCTCAGGGTTGTTCTTTTCAATGGAGGCAGCGATTGTCTTCATCACGGTTGTCTTACCGGCCTTTGGCGGGGACACGATGAGACCACGCTGACCCTTACCGATGGGAGCGATGAGGTCGATGATGCGCGCTGTCATGTTTGTTGGATCGCGAGGATCTTCCATCCGCAACTTGTGATCAGGGAACAACGGCGTGAGGTCTTCGAAACGAGGACGCTGACGTGCCTTCTCTGGGTCTTGACCATTTACGGTGTGAATCTCCAGCATTGCTGGGTTCTTTTCGTTACGACCAGCAGGACGAGACATACCGGTGACATGGTCACCCTTACGCAAACCGAACTGACGCGTGAGCTTCACGGGAATGTATGCGTCTTCGCGTGTTGGCTGATATCCGCCGATACGCAAGAAGCCGTAGCCCTCGTCACGCAAGTCGAGGTAGCCCTCCACCTTCACTGGATCAGTGCTGAAGTTTTCGTTCTGCTCACCAGTGTCATAACGGTCGTCACCTTGTGGTCCTTCATCGCGACCATTGCGTCCACGACGACGGCGACGGCTATTACGTCCACCACGATCGTCCCAATCGCCACCTTGTTCGTTTCGTTGACCTTGGTTTTGCTGACGCTGCTGGCCCTGGCCTTGCTGGCGCTGCTGATTGTTTTGGCGTGGACCGCGCTCTTCGCGTTCGCCCTCGCCTCGCTCTTCACGATCACCACGGTTGTTGCGATTATTGCGATTGTTCCGACCGCCACCTTGCTGCTTCAGATCGCCCATGCGACCTTCGTGCTGTGCAAGTTCGATCTCCCACTCAGCAAGTGGCTCGCCATCGGCACCGACATACACAATTGGCTCTGACGATTCTTTTGCAGGCTTGTCATCGCGCTCTGCACGATCACCGCGGTCATTGCGATTGTTGCGTCCACCGCGTTCGCCACGTGCTGGGCGCTCATCGGTTTCTTCTGCGGAATCTTCGGCTGAATCCTCTCGGGCAGGCTTTTCGGCCTTTGCTGCCCTCTTTGCTGGTGCAGCAGAGCCGCCAGTCTTTTCGAGGATCTTCTCAACGAGGATTGCCTTGGTCGCACGAGCTGGCGCTTTTACGCCCAATGCTTCTGCAATCGCTGTCAATTGTTCTTTGTCCTTGGATTCAAGGGCGGACTTCTCAAGGGCTTCAGCAGCCATGATTTCCTGCTTTCCTACGGCCTTTGATGGGGACCGATGAAGGGTTTGCGTGCACACGCCGAGGCGTTCCACGCACTGGGGAATCTCGACCCCCCTCTGAGAGGGCGGGGAGAACTCGGTGAACCGAGCGACCCTCACCTTAGCCCCATTCCCCCGCCGCGACAACGACCCAGGCGGTTTCAAGCGTTGAAAGACCTGCGGAGGCTCTCAGAAGGTAGATGTCGGGACCAAAAAATGGGGCCCGATAAAGCCGATGTGGATCTTCTTCGTCGCACCCTTTGTGTCGTCGTAAAAGTACACACGGGGAATCTGCCCACCACCACGCATCTGAATTTTCGCATGTGCCACCATCACCTTCATTCCAGTGACATCCAGATCGGTAGAGACAGGGAAGACGCGAGCCATCTTTAACTTTGGGTCTTTCATGGTGGGTTCGGATTCCTTCATCGCAATCTTGTTAGCGAAGTATCCACCCCCGTCATCACACCACTTCAGGAAGTCGCCATTAAATGTTTTGCGAGCAACAGCAATCGCATATGCCTCCATCGCGCCGAACAATTGGCTGATGTCACCTGCCCATGTTTCCGAACTTGCAGAACCATCAAGAACTTCGATGGAATGCTCTGCGCTCTCTGGGATCACTACATGCTGAACATGAAGACGAGCCTCAGCAATTGTTCCGAGAACATTTTGGCGTTTCATTCGAAGATGAATTGGCGGCTCCCCCGACGTGAGACGACCGACAAGTGCATTGAGGAAATTCTCTGCTTTTGCCGCTTCTTCTTCAGCAGCAATGGCTGCAACCAACACCTCTTCTTGCAGATAATCAATCTGATCACGAAGGCGCTGAATTTCGGCGGTGTTCTCATTCGTGTCCAAAGGTCGAACGATGGCACCTGTGTCTATTGACGCACCACGAGACTTCGCATCCTGAAGCAACTCGATTCTCTTCTGATCACATTCACGCTTCAGCATCGCCCACGTCACTGGCACTTTTGGCCATTGTGAAGTCATTCCAATACGACGCAACATCATGCGACCGAGAGTCTTTTGATTGTCATCGAGATCGACTGAAGAGATGAAATAAGTGAGACGCTCATCCTGCGGAGAATTAATGGCCCCCGGCATCATCAAGCGAGCACCAACCTCATCAAGCTGGTGTGATGATGAAAGAACACCGTTGAGATACTTAACTGACTTCTCATCAACTGCAAAGACTTGCGCCAGACCAGCCAATGTTTCGCTTGCTCGAGTTGCGCGCTGAATTGAAAGCCTGCGTTCGGTCCCCTTTCCTACTCGCATCAAGAGATACGGAATAGAGCGGTCCTCATCATTGAGGCCATCCATCAGTTCGTCTAATGCATTCTGATCATCAACTTCGCGGGGCTGCACTTCGATGCTGTCTCGACCAATCTGTGGTTCGCCTCCTCCCAGTAGAAGATTTCGAATCACACGAGGTGCATTCACAATTCCAACTTGGTTGTGCGGCAGTTCCGTCAGAACGTCGGCCCATAGAACATTCTCATCAGGAGTCCAGATTGCAGTGATTGAAGTAATCCACGTTCCTTCATGTTCTTCAACAAGATTGATCTGAACTGCTCTTCCTAATGAGTTTTCGAACGTTGACCACGTTGCAGTTCGAATTCCATCGACAACAACTGCATTTTCCTTGATGTCAATGGGGGTACCACGAGATGACAACCACTCGGAATATTCACGGGGCAACTCGTCAATCAGACTCATTGAGTTGTCCGTCCAAACAGCGCGATACACGTGTGTCATTGATGCCCCCATCGCTTTGACGGAAGTGTAAGTCCCTGTTTGCCTTTCGACGAAGCCCAACCCCCATGCAGGCTCTTGGGCTGAACTGATACGGTCGAAGGCATGAAGTTAGGCCCCGGACTCACATTCTCTTGGAAGCGCGCATTGGGAATCACCGCCGCAAAACGCAAGATTTCTCGTGCGACTGGTATTCCGCTTTCCCGCACAGGTCGTCGCGCCAAGTTGGGCAAGTTCTTGGGCATGAAGTGAAAAAACTCATCACTGCAGCACTCTTTGGTGCACTCGTTCTCACTGCATGTGGGTCGTCAAGTAGCGACGGCGTTAACGAAAAGCATGCTGCCTTCTGTGCTCTTGCCAAAGATCTTGAAACGGCCAGCGCAGGACCGCACGGAGAAGACCCCGCTGCTATCACAGACCCAAAGGTCATGAAAGATGTGTGGACAAACGTAACGGCACTCTCACAGAAGATGGCAGACGGTGCCCCCTCTGAAGTGAAAGCAGATGTGAAGGCAATGGTCGGCGGCATCATCGCGATGAACACCATCTTCTCTGCCAATGGCTACGACCTCACTGGTATGGCGAAAGATGTGAAAGTTCGTGAGGAGCTCGCCAAGATCTCAAACGATTCTTCGACAATCTCAGCATCTCAACGTTTTCAGAAATTCATGACAAAGAACTGCGGCATCAGCGCCAATTAGTTCCTGGCCTGTTTAATTAAACAGGCACACCCCTGCAGTACTTTTATGGATGCAGGGAACATAACGGTCCCGTTCCTCTTCCCTTGCGATGAAAGGAGCCACCATGGCTGCAGACCCACGCTGGGTACCAAGCCCATTATTCATCAAGGCATTCCAAGCCGCGTGCCTCGCTCACGGCCACGACGCCCGCAAGATCAATCAAGAGCCGTATATCGGACACCTCATGGGTGTTGCATCACTTGTGATCGAACACAATGGCACACAAGAGCAAGCCATTGCGGCTCTACTCCACGACATCATCGAAGACTCCCCCATGACATTTGAGGAGCTCGAGTTCGAGTTCGGTCCCGGTGTTCGCAAGATTGTTGAAGCGTGTACGGATGCAACTCATGCTGCGAAAGCCGTGGAGAAGGCCCGTCGCCAGTCACAGTCACAAGAGGACTATGAAGCATCCTGGTGGAGTCGTAAAGAGGGATACCTAGAACGACTGACAAAAAAGGATCACACCGACCCATCCGTTTTGGTAGCACTCGCAGACAAAGTCAACAATGGCGAAAAGTCAGCAATGGATCTTCGTGGAAAAACTCCAGAAGAGATTGAAAAGTTTCGAGCCAGTTTCAACACCGGGTTAGCACTGCAATGCAAGTGGTACCAAGGCCTCGCTGATGCATTCACCACACCCAACAAGAAGTACGAACCGCTGCAACAACGACTCGTCAATCGATTCGTTACAGCGGTGAACGAGATGTACCCGCGGGATGAGCGCATCTCTTCGGGAGGGCACTAATCATGGGCACTCCACGGAAATGTCCGGACTGCGGAACGAAATTGGTGCCGATTGTGTTTGGCATGCCCGGACCTGAACTATTCGATCAAGCTCGGCAGGGAAATGTGATCCTCGGCGGCTGCTGCATCATGCCAATCAACCCCACCCGCGGTTGCACTCAATGTGGGTGGGAGTACATGCCACCGCCCACTGACGAATTCGAGGAGCAATACTTACGTGAGCTTCTCAGCCGTGACGAATAACGCTTAGCGGTTAGCGACAAATGCTTCAACGGCGGCCAAATCGTTTGGCAAGTCGTTGGTGCGCTCAGGCTTACTGAACAAGTCAGCTAAATGCTCAGGCAGTTCGGGACGAACTCCCGTTGCACGTTCCACTGCATCAGGGAACTTCGCAGGGTGTGCCGTTGCAAGAGTCAACATCGTGACACCATCTTCTGCAAGGTCTCGTGCAGCCTTCACGCCCACTGCAGTGTGCGGGTCGATCAACATTCCGGTCTCTTCATAGACCGAACGGATGGTGGAAAGAGTGTCGTGGTCATTGGCGCGCGCTGCGCGGAAGGTTGGCGCAATCCACTGTTCGTATTGGTCTTGTTCAATATTCAAGAGACCACGATCACGGAAGCGTTGCAATTGCGCAGATGTCATTCCCCCATCACGGCCATTCATTTCAAACAGCAGACGCTCAAAGTTGGAGGACACTTGGATGTCCATGCTGGGACTCAGTGTTGGATGCACACCGGTGACATTCATGTTCTGTGATTCAAAGAAACGCGTGAGGATGTCGTTCTCGTTTGACGCAACAATGAGGTGACGAATAGGCGCGCCCATCTGCTTGGCAATCCATCCGCTGAGAACATTGCCGAAGTTTCCTGTTGGCACAGTGATGTCGATAGGACCACTGAGGCGGCGTGTTGCTTCGACGTAGTACACAACCTGCGCCATGACGCGCGCCCAGTTAATGCTGTTGACTGCTGACAAGTTGTGCTTCTCGCGAAATGGCGCATCGTTGAACATTGCCTTGACCAAGTCCTGACAATCATCGAACGTGCCATCAATTGCAACAGTGCGCACATTGGGTGAATCAATGGTGGTCATCTGACGACGCTGCACATCACTCACTCGACCCTTGGGATACAAGATGACGATCTCAACGTTGGCGCAATCCTTCACACCATCAATCGCTGCACTGCCGGTATCGCCACTGGTGGCGCCAACAATCGTGACCTTCTCATTACGTTCCGTGAGAATGTGATCAAAGATGCGACCCAATAACTGCAACGCAACATCTTTGAATGCAAGCGTCGGGCCGTGAAACAGTTCCATGAGTTTGTGGCCTGGCTGCAAGTCAACAATCGGCACCACATCCGGATGACGGAAAGTCGCGTATGCATCACGAGTGAGACGCAGCATCGTGTCGTTGCTGATGTCTCCTCCGAGATACGGCGCAAAAACAGCCGCAGCGAGCTCGGCATAAGTGCCTGTTGTGTCGGCAGGCAGTGATGGCCACGACTGCGGCACATACAAGCCGCCATCGGTCGCAAGACCTGCAAGAACAACATCTGCAAAACCAAGAATTGGCGCAGACCCACGCGTGGAGACGTACTGCATGGAGTTACTCGCCAATAACGCGAATCAGACCAGAGGCACGACGCACAGCAGGCGACTTGCGGAACTCGCTGACGCATGCCTGAACATCTGCTTCACGCGCGCGGTGAGTAATGAAGACAAGACGAGCATCATCATCGATGCCCTCTTGCTCAGCAGCGCGAATACTCACGCCATGGTTTGCAAACACACCTGTGATGGCATGCAGGACGCCCGGCTTATCTTCCACATCGAGCCCGATGAGGTATTGCGATGATGTTTCATCAATTGGCATCACAGGAACGCGCTTGAAAGAACCGATGCTTCCGAATGTTTTCTTCTGCAAGTTCACTGCTGCGTCGATTACATCACCCAAAACGGCTGATGCTGTGGGGAACCCACCTGCACCGCGTCCGTAGAACATCAACTGACCGACAGCATCGCCTTCGACAACTACTGCGTTGTAGGAATCACGAACGCTCGCCAACGGATGATTCATAGGAACCATTGCAGGGTGAACACGCACTGCGATTGTTTCGGTGTCGTCAATTTTCTCCGCGATAGCTAGAAGTTTGACGACGTAGCCAAGTCGACGAGCAATGGCGATATCTGCGGCAGTGACACCGCTGATTCCTTCGTGATACACATCGCCAGCAACGACGCGCGCACCAAATGCAATGCTCGCGATAATCGCAGCCTTTGCACCAGCATCGAAACCTTCAACATCTGCAGTCGGGTCACGCTCTGCGAAACCGAGACGCTGTGCTTCGCTGAGAGCAGCTGAATAGTCAGCGCCCTCATCGGTCATCTTCGTAAGAATGAAATTGGTCGTGCCATTGACGATGCCCATCACACGTGTCACTGGTTCACCACGCAGCGACTCACGCAAAGCACGAATAAGAGGAATACCACCAGCAACAGCGGCTTCAAACAAGAGGTCAACACCGGCGGCATCGGACTGGGCCCACAATTCATGACCCACGTTTGCAAGGAGTTCTTTGTTGGCAGTGATCACAGGCTTGCCATGAGCAATGGCGGCTGCAATGAGTTCACGCGCAGGCTCGATTCCACCCATCACTTCAACGATCACATCGACCGTTGGGTCATTCACGACGGAATGAGCGTCCCGCGTGAGAACACCCTCGGGTAGTTCCACTTCGCGGTCACGGCTGATGTTGCGCACCGCAACACGAGAAATCTGGAGGCGAACCCCTGTGCGTGCCTCAATGACATCGGCCTGACGCTCGACCAGTTGGACGAGAGCAGCGCCGACATTGCCGCAGCCAAGAAGGCCAATACGCACGACGGAAGGTGACTGGGGGGCTTGTGCCATAGGGGGATAAGCCTAGGGCTACCCCTGTGGATAACGAAAGGGTTTATTTCCCTTGCAGTATCTGCCAACCAACTATGCCATCACAGAAGTGATGGGTCAGACGTCGAGGCGTATGAGATCTTCGAGGGTCTCACGGCGTGTGACGAGGCGAGCGACACCATTAGCAACGAAGACGATGGCTGGGCGCGGCACCTTGTTGTAGTTACTTGCCATTGTGTAGCCGTATGCGCCGGTCACTGGGGTAGCTAGAAGATCTCCGACCTGCACACCTTCGGCGATGGGAGCATCCAGAATCAGAATGTCTCCGCTCTCGCAATGCTTCCCCACAATGCGCGCCTTCGCTGAGCGAGGTGCAATAACCCGCAGTGGATCAAATGCTTCATACACACTGCCGTACATCATCGGGCGCGGGTTATCACTCATTCCGCCGTCGACAGAGACATACGTGCGGATGCCATCGATGGGCTTCACTGTGCCCACGGAATACACCGTGATTGCAGCTGACGCAACAATGCTGCGACCTGGTTCGACATACACAGCGATTCCTTCAGGCAACGCTGATGTTGCACGCTTCAATACATCTGCCCATTGCTGCATTGTGGGCGCGGTGTCGTCTGCGGTGTATGCAACACCCAAACCGCCTCCCAATGTGATTTCAGGAAGTGACAACGGAACAAACAATTCCACCATCACACGCCATGCATCTTCAAAGTTCGCAACGGTGACCACATTGGAACCGATGTGACAGTGAATGCCAACAAGATCCATCGCTTGAGATGAACGCGCACGCTCGACTGCTCGATGTGCATCACCGTTATTGAGATTGAAACCAAACTTCGAATCGTCTTGACCCGTGGACACATACGCATGTGTTTCCACGTGCAGCCCTGGAGTGATGCGTAACTGCACTCGCGGAGCAGGCAAACCCTCAGCATGCAACCGTTCAATCCGCTCGATCTCATCAAAGCTGTCAATCACGATGTGTCGAAGGCCCGCAGTCATCGCTGTACGAAGTTCATCCTCCGACTTGTTATTGCCGTGCATCACACAGCGACTTGCTGGAACACCTGCATTCAAAGCGACAAACAATTCACCACCGGTTGCAACATCAAGCAACAAGCCTTCTTCATTCATTAACTGCACTACGGCGGTGTTGATGAAGGCTTTGGTCGCATAGATCACTCGATCTTCACCAAACGCTGCGACAGCCTCGCGGCATGTTTCGCGCAGATGCTGCTCGTCATAGATGAATGTGGGCGTGCCGAATTGAGCCGCAATCTCTGCGACCGCTACCCCACCGATAGACAAGGCGCCATCAGCATTCACGGATGCCGTTCTCGGCAGCAGGCGCATCTCGATGGCGTTCACATCTGCTCCGGTGCGCGAATACCCAACAACGACAACCCTTGTTCCATGACACGAGCTGTTGCATCACACAATGCAAGACGTGATTCACGAGTCTCTTCATGGCCAGTCTTGAGCACAGGGCAATGCTCATAGAACGCAGTGAAGTCGGTCGCCAAGTCAAAAAGGTACGTACACAACTTGTGAGGGCTCAACGTGTCAATCATCTCCCACACTGCAGAGTCGAAACGCAGAATGCGCAAGGCAAGAGCACGTTCTTGGGGTTCTGCCAACGATGAGGTCACACCGCGAACAGACACGCGAGAGACATCTGCACGGCGGAAGATGCTGCAGATACGTGCGTGCGCATATTGAAGGTACGGCGCTGTGTTCCCTTCAAAGGACAGCATCCGTTCCCAGTCAAAGATGTAATCCTTCACACGATCCGTGCTGAGGTCGGAGTACTTCACTGCTCCGATACCAATCATGTTGGCAACAGCCGAGCGATCTGCTTCGGACATGTCTGGATTCTTTTCAACGACTGCAGCCTCAGCACGCACAACTGCTTCATCGAGCAATGCAGCAAGCTTCACCGTTTCACCAGCACGACTCTTCAGGATCTTGCGATCAGAGCCCAACACACTGCCAAACGACACGTGGTTCATCACGTAACCCTCGGGCATCCACTTCGCCATGCGGGCCACTGCTTCCACCATCTGCAAGTGCTGCGCTTGTGGCGCACCCACGACATACAGGACGGTGCGAGCGCCGACGCGTTCAACACGATCTATCACGCAGCCAAGGTCAGACGTGGCGTAGTTGTAACCACCATCGCCCTTACGAATAATCAATGGCAACGGTTCGTTTTCGCGGTTGGTGAAGCCCTCAGGGAACACAACCTCTGCGCCATCGCTCTCCACTAACAAACCACTGTCGCGCAAACGGTCAACAACAACCGACAACAAGTCGTTGTATGCACTCTCACCCATGAGGTCATCATCGGTCAGTAGCACATCAAGCTGCGTGTACACCTTGTTGAAGTATCGAGTGCTTTCTTTCACCAGAGTGCGCCACAAACGCATGGTGTCTTCGTCGCCGCCTTGCAGCATCACCACGCGTTGGCGGGCGCGAGTCTTGAATTCATCGGATGCTTCAAACTTGGCGCGCGCCTGCTTGTAAAAGCCGTCGAGGTCACCGACACCAAGTTCGTGTGCGGCATTTTCTTCACCAAGGTCGATGAGGTGCTCGATCAACATGCCGAATGGTGTGCCCCAGTCGCCAATGTGGTTCTCGCGTACAACCGTGTGCCCAACAAAACCCATGACGCGCACAAGTGCATCGCCAATCACTGTCGAGCGAAGGTGGCCGACATGCATTTCTTTTGCCACGTTCGGTGCGGAGTAATCGATGACGACTGTATGAGCATCATCTGACACGCGAACGCCCAATGTGTTCTCTGCCATGGCAAGCGTCAACTGCTGCGCAAGATAGTCATCAGAGAACACCAAGTTGATAAAGCCAGGTCCCGCAATTTCTGTCGACGCAAGAATGTCGGACAAATCACCTGCGGCATCCAAAGCCTTTTGCGCCACTTCGCGTGGCTGCAGACCCATTGTCTTGGCAATCGCCAGAGCACCATTGGCCTGGGCATCAGCTCGGTCGCTCGGGCGTACCACTGGGTCAACAGCCGTGCCGGCGACAGCCGAAAAGGCGTCTGCCAAGCGACGAGAGACGGAGATGATTGGATCGGCCATGGGTTCTCTATTCTGCCCCGTTTCGTGGCGCTGAACAGGTTCCAATTTCATGTGCCATAGACTGAGGTCAGCGCGTGTCCATCACGTCACGCTCACGTAGCTCAGCGGATAGAGCACTTGCCTCCGGAGCAAGGGGTCGCAGGTTCAATTCCTGCCGTGGGCGCCACTATCTCCCGGCAGCGCCAGCGTTCTAGCTGGTCATGCCTTGCAGTCCCACGAATGACCGTGCCAATTCGATCTCACCCATGTGGCGCATGCCGTGCTGATACAGCCAGCACTCAATTCCATCTAACACCGTGATGCCCTCAGGACCAGCCACGCGAGCGGAGAAGGTATTTGCCACCTGCGGACCAAAGGGTCGCGGAATCACCAAACGAGTCAACTCTTCTGGCTGCAGTTCTGCGAGATACTTCTCGATACGAGCGAAGACCTTGTTCATGTAATCAATGAATGCTTCGTAGTTGCCAATTTGTTGCACATGCATCTCTTCGACTGTGCGGTGCTTGCCATGATCAGGAATTTCAAGATTGATTGCAGCAAGAATTTCGTCGTTACAGATGTACGGCTCACCCGTCAGGATCATCATCGATGCGTCAATCATGTTCACCCAGTGGAACAGAGAGAAAGCAATCGGCATCACAAGATCTTTCTCGCGGTGATTGACCTGCTCGAGAGTCATCGTTGCCGTTGCATCTTCATACAACGAAAACAATGCGCGGAAGCGACGACGTAGTGAATCAAGAATTAGTTCATCCGACATGATGGTCCCCTTTCGCCCACACTGGGCTATTTCCTAGTGTTCTACTACCGTGACGCGTTGCGTGCATCGGAAACGAGTGCATTGAATTTTTCGTCAGCCAAGAACACAAAGACGGCTTCAGCCGACGCCGTGACCTTGCCGTCGTGGTAAATCTCGCCTGTCACGATGAACTTGCGCTCGTGTACCGACTCAATACGGGCTTCCACAGTGAGGTCTGCGTTGATTGGTGTCGGGCGTTTGTAGGTGATGTTCAGCCCACCCGTGACGCAGTTTCGCCCTGTGAGGTGACGGGTACGACCCAGAGCATCGTCTAACAACGCAGCCACCATTCCACCGTGCACACAAGCGGGTGGGCCTTGGTAACTCTCATTGAAAAGGACTTGTGCCGAGATGGAGTTCTCTCCGTACTCATACGTCACTGGTGGAGCAATCGGATTGAACGGACCGGACAACGGGCTGCGTGTGTAGCGAACATCAGACGACTGACCTAGACCCATCGTTCCCGCAGCAGACATCAACTCACTCAACTTTTCTGCCGTCGCAGCCATCTCTTCATCGTCATGTGCTGGATGCACGTGATAAATCGCTTTGAGTGAACGACGCAGCGACGCAGCTACGCGCTTCATCGTTGGCGAGAGCCCAACAAGTTGTGGTGCCGGATCAGACATCAGGCAAGCGCAGCCTTCACGAGATCTGCAATCTTTGATCCGTCAGCAGATGAGCCCGCACGTTCGCGCACTGCTTTGACGACGGCACCCATTGCTTTCATTCCGGTGTTGCCATTCGCAGCAGCAGTAGCAACTTCTTCGGCCACGATGGCACCGAGTTCATCATCAGACATCGCTGCAGGCAAATAAGCCATCAGCACTTCTGCTTCAGCTCTTTCTTGTGCCGCCGCATCTGCTCGGCCATTCTGTTCGTACACCTCGGCAGATTCCATCCGCTTCTTTGCTTCGGCCTGCAGCACTTTGATGACCTGCTCATCATTGAGTTCGACTGCCTCTGTGCCCGCAACTTCTGCGTTTGTGATGGCAGACAACGCCATTCGCAAAGTCGACTTCTTCAATTCCTCGCGAGCTTTCATTGCAGCAGTCATGTCGTTCTTGAGGGTCTCTTTAAGGGAAGTCACGGGTCAATTCTGCCATGGGTAGCTCACAGTTCGCCTGATGAGACGTATCTCTGACACAGTGTTTACGTGTCTACGAACGATTATTTCCCCGCACCGCCAGAAGGCGGAAAGTTGATTCACACCCGTCGGTATGAAATCCGGACGTACAAAATGAACGAAGACATGTTCCTCATGCGCGGCGTCATCTTCGATGAGAAGCCCGCGGGCCTCTATGTCAAGGAAGACCCAGAGACCCTCTGGGTGCACCACATGATCGTTGATCTCGAAGTGGCATTCCCCTCGTTGGAGATTGTCGGCGCACATGTTGAATTCCACGAACGCCCTCACACCCACTGCACCGACATTGTTCCTGCCTACGACAAGCTGGTCGGACTTTCCATCGCTCGTGGCTTCAATGCAAAGGTGAAGGAGCTCTTTGGTGGGCCGCGTGGATGCACACACATCGGGGCGATGTTGACTGCGATGGCTCCGGTTGCAATTCAGAGCATCTGGTCGATGCGCATGGGTTCCCCCAATGTCTCGTCAGAACAACGCGCTGCCATGACCAAAGAAGACCGTCGTCGCGGATACGCCATGAACCTCAACACCTGCCACATGTGGGACGAAAACGGACAAATGGTGTCCGAGATCGAACAAGGCCTTCCGATCGAAGTTCCCCTCTGGATCTCCAAACGATTCAAGAAGCTGGGCTTGGGCGACGAAGAGTGGGAGAAGATGCGCGGCTGAACGCGCACTTCAGTTCTTGGCGATTTAGCTCGCCAGCGTGGTGAGAACGAACAACATCGACACCACGAGCAACACAAATGCTGGAGCAGTGTCTCGAATGCTGTCTTTGACACGCGTGTGAGTTGTTGTTGCAATTGCGAAGTACGCACACAAGCACGCACCTGTCACTTGCGCTAAGCGAATGTTGCCGAACCCAATAATCAAACCAATCGCGGCTGCAATTTTGATCGCACCTAACACCGGAACCGCATTCAAGGGCACACGCAAGCGATTCATTGTTTGCACAATCTGAGCGGGCTTCATGAAATCCAAAACTCCAGTGCCAACACAAACAACGATCAGCAGAACAGCAAGGACGCGAGAAACAAAAGTCATGGTGCAACCTTAGGCAACAACGTGTGGTGCCTGTGGCACGTCATGCGTTATGCCTGTGCTGACTTTTGCTTCTCTAAGTCAAGAAGCCACGACTTGACGTGTAATCCACCACCAAAACCGGTGAGCGAACCGTCCGCCCCCACCACACGATGACATGGCAAAACAATGACTACGGGATTACGGCCATTCGCGGAGCCAATTGCGCGTGTTGCCTTTGGTCGACCAATCGATGCGGCCTGTTGTGCGTACGACACTGTTGAACCAAATGGAATCTTGGCCAACGCATTCCACGCATCAACCTGGAACTCAGTGCCCTGTAAGTCGAGTGGCAAATCAAATGATGTGCGATCACCAGCGAGGTATTCGCGTAACTGCATCAGTGCAGAAGCAACAACAGGATGTTCAGAATCATCACGCACATCCATGTCGACATACGGCTTCGGATGAGCATCTTCTTCAAACGTGATGTATCGAACACCACGATGTGACGCCACCACCGTCAGCAACCCGAACGGCGCTTGAAGCGTGCCGCGCGAGAAGGTGACGGTTTCGGCTGTCATCAACAATTACTTGTTCTGTGGTTCTTTTGGAAGACCAAGAACGCGCTCACCAACGATGTTGCGCTGAATCTGGCTTGTTCCACCCCAAATGGTTTCGGAACGAGAGAAGAAGAACGCTGACATCATGCCGCTGACGGGGTAACCGTCACGACGCTTTTCGCGTGCGGTTCCTGGCCAGTTGCCGTCGCCCATTGCGTAGTCAACAAGCATTGCGTTTGCGCCGCTGATGTCGAGAGCAAGTTCCATTGCTTCCTTGTGCATTTCGGTCCAGAACATCTTGTTGGTTGCACCAAGTGCAGCCATGCTCGGGTCCTTCTTGCCCATAAGAGTGGTGGAAAGAGAACGAAGACCGTTGATCTTGAGAATCTGAATCTTGGTGTAGTAGTTCATGAGGCGCTGACGAATCTTTGGATCGTTGATTGCGCCGTTGTCCTTTGCACCACGAACCATTGCCTTGTACTCGGACTCGAATCGGCGGTAACCGGTGGTTGCACTCATGCCGCGCTCGAAAGCAAGCGTGGAGTTTGTAACGACCCAGCCGTTGTTCACGCCACCGACAACATTGTCCTTCGGGCAACGAGCGTTGTCGAAGAACACTTCACAGAACTCTGCGGTGCCGTCTGGCTGCACAATGCCGCGCACTTCAACACCCTTTTGCTTCATCGGAACGAGCAAGTAGGAGATGCCCTTGTGCTTTGGCGCATCAGGATCGGTACGTGTGAGAAGGAAGCAGTAGTCAGCGTGGTGACCTTGTGTGGTCCACACCTTCTGACCATTGATGACCCATTCGTCACCGTCAAGAACTGCAGTTGTCTTCAAGCTTGCAAGGTCGGAACCGGAGTTTGGCTCAGAGAAACCTTGGCACCAGCGCATGCTGCCATTGAGAATCTGTGGAAGGAATTCCTTCTTCTGCTCTTCGGTACCCCACTGGAGAAGTGTTGGGCCCACGAGCGTGTCACCAAAGAAGTCAGCGCGCATCGGAGCCTTCGCGTTTGCGAACTCTTCCGACAACACAACGCCTTGCATGGTGCTGAGACCCTTGCCGCCGTATTCCTTTGGCCATGTTGCACAAATCCAACCGCCAGAGAACAACTTGCTTGGCCATTCATCGTTGAACTTCTTGCGTTCTTCGTTGGTCATTTCGAAGTCTTTGTCGAACCAGCCCTTTGGCAGGTTGTCCTTCAGCCAGGCGCGGATCTCCGCGCGGAACTGTTCGTCTTCGGGGGCATAGGTGAGTTCCATGAGTTCCGATTCTGTCGGAAAATTCTCCGATTCCACGAATTCTGATGCTGTGTCCGTTCACACACCGTTCACAGGGGGCGAACAACCCCGAAAACTGTCCTTCATAAGGTCAAGATCATGGTGGAGACAACTGATTCGGCGCATTCGCCCCCTACCGCTCTCGATCTCCACGTTCTTCGCCTTCTTGTGGAGTCCCAAGGAAAGATCATCGGCCGAGATTTCCTGGCACGCCAGACCGGACTTGAAAGCGCATCAGCACGACGCATCGATGCCTCCCTCGTTGCCATTCGACGCTGGCTCGGGGCGGACGCATTGGTGACTGTACGACGGCGGGGCTGGATGCTGACAGACAATGGCCACAAAGCGGCCGAAACTTTCATGCTCCAGCAGGTAGACACTTCCCAATGATTTCTTCCCTGCTTGCCGCCGGTGGGGCTCTCGACTTCGGTCAGATATTCACTTCATTGGCGCTGGTGCTGATCCTGGCGAAACTTGCCGCAGAGCTGTGCGAGCGCATTCGCATTCCCGCCGTTCTCGGCGAGATCACCGCTGGCATCATCATTGGCCCATCCATGTTGGGCATTGTGGAACCCAGCGATGCCCTCCGCGTGCTCGCAGAGGTAGGCGTCATCATCTTGCTGGCTGAAGTCGGACTGGAAATGGACCTCAACGAGTTGCGGCGCGTTGGTCGCGCATCGATGGCGGTCGCCGTTCTTGGCGTTGTTCTCCCCATGTCCTCCGGCATCGCTGCAGGCCGAGCATTCGGCGAATCACTCAACGCGTCGCTCTTCCTTGGTGCAGCACTTGCCGCGACCAGCGTGGGAATCACAGCGCGAGTCTTCGGCGACCTCAAAGCATTGGCATCCACCGAAGCACGAATAGTTCTCGGTGCAGCTGTCGCTGACGATGTCTTCGGACTCATCATTCTCACTGTTGTCACTCGCATCGTGAAGCAAGGATCGATCGATGCAATGGGACTCATCAGCACAATTGGTCTTGCTGTTGGCTTCCTTGTTATCGCCGGTGCCATCGGTCTTTTTCTTGTACCACGCCTCTTTGCGCTGGTGGGTGCGAAAGCTGCATCACCAGCAACGATTGGCGTTCTCGCTGCGGGCGTTACCTTCGGTTTCTCGGCTGCAGCAAGCGGCGCACAACTTGCTCCAATCATTGGCGCATTTGTTGCGGGTACTGCCCTTGCACGCACAAGTCATCACGACAGGATCGCGCGTGATTTTTCAATTCTCGGCAGCATCTTCATTCCAGTGTTTTTCATGCAGATCGGAATTGACACAGACGTCACAAAATTCTTCTCTGCACATGTTCTGATCGTCGCTGGTGTGCTCACCATCATCGCTATCACTGGCAAGGTTCTTGCTGCAGTCGGGGCTCGAGGCACCAACACGGACAAATTGCTCATCGGTATCGGCATGATTCCGCGTGGTGAAGTTGGCCTTATTTTTGCGACCATCGGTGTTTCGATCGGCGTGTTTGATGATGAGCTCTACGCCATCGTGCTTCTCATGGTTCTTCTCACCACCGTCATCACTCCACCACTACTTCGTTGGAGAATTGAATCTGGCGGCTCTGCACTTGAAGATGCCGAGGCAACAGAGGTCACAGACGAACCCGTGGGCGGATGGATTCGTCTCATTGATGGTGAAGTGCAGTTGCACGGAACACCACCTGCTTCGCTCACACTTTCTCTCGCGCTGGAAGCTGCAGTTCATGCAGCGAATGCCCAACCCAACAACACACTGCTTGACTGGGCGCACGCCAACCGCAATGAGCCTGTGACATGGGATGCGGCAACAACGCAGCAGCTTCTTGATGTTTTGGTACGAGGCAATTCTCGATCATGGAGATTCTTGGAGATCACCAGTGTGATTGATCGTGCACTTCCTGAGATGGCGACGGCATTGCGATCACGGCGCGGTGACACAACCGAACTTGACCCCACTCACATGGTTCAGATGCCGATTGTTGAAGCTCTCCGCAAAAAAGTGACGCGAGCAACGCCTGATGATTGCAGTCTGCTTCTCGCTAGTCTTGTCACCGACTTCTCTGATAACGGAGATATCACTGCTTCAATCCAGCGACTCGTGCTGCCCGAAGAAGTGAAGAACGAGGTGCAGTCACTCGTTCTCGCATCCTCACTCATGTTGTCGACCTGTACAACTGACCCTTACGAGCCGAACCAACGAGTACTCGCACAACTCGCTGCATTCCTTGGCTCTCCCCTGATGGTCGAAAAGTGCCGCATGCTCACTGAGGCACGCGGAGGAATGCAGGACTTCGAATACTCCATCCTCATTGACGTCACAACAAGCGTTCAGGCCTTGCTGGCACATCCAGAATTGATCGAGGGAGTCGAGAACTCACTTGAATCCGTTCGACGTCGTGATGCCATTGCACTGACAGAAGACCCCATGGTGATTGATCGCATTCAGCATGCAGCTGCCGTCTATGTCCTCGCACACGAACCAGAAACGATTGTGCGTCATGCGACACTTGTCGAGCCCGCACCGCGTGCTCGCACAGTTCGCGTGAACGTGCACGCCACCGCTGTCGATGACGAGTGGGAAATTGATATCGCAACCCAAGACACCAGAGGTTTGCTTGCTCGCATTTGCGCAACTCTTGCCAATCGTGGCCTTGAAATCATCGATGCAGACCTTGCAACCTGGCCCGACGGCGCAGTGCTCGACTCATTCAAGGTTCGTTCGCTTCAAAAGCCCAGCGCCACACAAATTGCCTTTGAACTTGAACAGCTTCTCCGCAAGCGCATTGAGAATCCACGCCGTCTTGCACGCGGAACAAAGAACGCAATTGAATTCACTCTCGACAACGAAGCACACCCGTGGCACAGCGTGGTTCTTGTACGCGGAGCAGACCAACCCGGATTCATTCAGGCAGTCGCAGCAGCATTCGCGCGTGCAAACATCAACGTGCACCACGCAAAGATCACGACAAGCAATGGCGAAGTTGCTGATCGATTCGAAGTATCGACTCGTCATGGTCGCAAAATCAGTGATCAAGCACTGCGTCGTGTGAACGCGCTTCTCTCGTAACCGTTTACACAGCGTTTACACAGCAACCAATTCGCCACGCTCCCGAAACAATTCGGCGACAGTTGGGAAATCTCTCCTCCGTACCTTGTTCTCAGTTGCAATAGCAACGTTTGGACGTTGCCTTCGGGTAACACAACACAAGGAGACAGTTCAGTGAAGTTGATCACGGCAGTCGTCAAGCCATTCAAGGTGGACGATGTGAAAGACGCGCTGAAGTCGGCAGGCGTGCAAGGCATGACCGTTTCGGAAGTCAAAGGGTTCGGCCGTCAAGGCGGACACACAGAGACCTACCGCGGTAGTGAATACGCCATCGATTTCGTGCCAAAAGTGAAGTTGGAGCTCGTCGTTGACGAAGCCCAGGTTGAGCAGGTCCTCGAGGCCATCACATCATCCGCATCTACAGGAAAGATCGGTGACGGAAAGATATGGGTCACCGACATCTCCCGTCTCATTCGAATTCGTACAAAGGAAGAAGGCAGCGATGCAATCTGAAGTAGAAGTTCTCGGCACACAACTCAACTTGTTGTGGGTCGTCATCGGCGCAATGCTCGTCATTTTCATGCAGGCCGGATTCGCGCTTGTTGAAACTGGATTTACTCGCGCAAAGCACGCAGCACACGTGGTCAGCACCAACTTCGCAATCTTCGCATTGGGTTTTGTTGCGTTCTTCCTCGTGGGCTTCCCGCTTGCTTTCGGCGGTTTCAGCTTCGCTGGTATCGGTCTCGCAGAACCTGTTGGCGAACCACTCATCGGTAGCGGCAACTGGGTGTTCTTGTACCAAGGCGGTTGGGCATTGTCTACCGGCACCATCACACCAGCACTCCTCGGATTCTTCTTGTACATGGTGGCGTTTATGGACACCGTTGCAACGATTCCAACAGGCTCAATGGCTGAGCGCTGGAAGTGGAGCAGCTTCACCATTTGGGGCCTCTTCTGTGGCGCTATCTACTACCCACTCTTCGCAGCATGGACATGGGGCGGCGGCTGGTTGTCAAAGACATGGGACACCATGAGCCTTGGTGCTGGTTACGTTGACTTCGCCGGATCCGGTGTTGTGCACTCAGTGGGTGGCGTTGCTGCTCTCGCAGGTGCAATCGTCCTCGGACCTCGCATTGGCAAGTTCGGTGCAGATGGTAAGCCACGCGCATTGCCTGGTCACCACATTCCCATGGCCATGCTCGGAACATTCATTTTGTTGTTCGGATGGTTTGGATTCAACGCAGCAAGCACGTTTGCTGCAACTGACGTTCAGTTCGCAACAGTTGCAACAAACACTGCAATTGCCGGAGCATTCGGTGCGTTGACAGCGATGTTCTACATCACCAAGCGCACTGGCAAGCCAGATCCCGGAATGATGATTAACGGCATGCTTGCTGGCCTCGTTGCAGTGACAGCACCATGTGCATTCATTGCTCCATGGGCAGCGGCAGTGATCGGCATCATCGCCGCAGTCCTCGCCATCGAATCTGTATTCATCGTTGAGCGCAAGTTCAAGATTGACGACCCAGTGGGTGCAATCGCAGTGCACATGGTGAACGGAATCTTCGGAACGCTTGCAGTGGGCATCTTCGCCAACGGCAGCTACGGCGCAGGCTGGAACGGTTCATCATCGAAGGGAATCGAAGGAATCATCAAGGGCGACTGGGGCCAACTCGGAGCACAAGCTCTGGGCGTTGCAGTCATCCTCGGCGTGATCTTCCCGATTGCGTATGGCTTCTTCTCAATCCAGAACAAGTTCACTAAGGGCGGCATCCGCTCCGCTGAAGAAGATGAAATCAACGGTCTCGATATTCCAGAGATGGGCGTTGTCGCTTACCCAGAATTCGGCTCAGGCCGTCTGTAAATAGTCACAATCAAAAGACCCGCGTCACCACAACGAAGTGGGGGCGCGGGTCTTTTGCATTGTCCTGTCATTCACTAAGCAGAAACACACAGGAAACAATCAACTTCTACCTTGGTGTCAACCTCAACGTCTACTTAGGAGACACCAATGCTTTTCGCATCAGAAATCGATCCGAAATTACTTGAAACGATGGAATACGTCGCCAGTAAACCAGCGGCGACAGCCTGGGTACTGGTATCAATTGCGCTTGTCGCATTTATGACACCGGGCCTTGCCTTCTTCTACGGAGGAATGGTGCGCGCCAAGAACGTTCTCGGCATGTTGATGCAGAACATCTTCGCGATGGGCCTCGTCAGCGTGCTCTGGGCCACTGTTGGCTTCAGCCTCGCGTTTGGTGGTGACGGTAAGTACTTCGGCAACTTTGACTTTGCCTTCATGCGGAACCTCACAACAGTTGATGCACTTCCTGGCTACACCGGCAATTTCGAGTTGTTAATTCCCGTTCTCGCATTCTTTGCATTCCAGATGATGTTTGCTGTGATTACTCCTGCGCTCATCACAGGCGCAACTGCAGACCGTCTGAAGTTCTCGGCATACGCGATCATCATCGGCGTATGGTCCGTCATTGTGTACCCCACCGTTGCTCACTGGGTCTTTAGCCCTAATGGTTGGTTGTTCCAGCTCGGCGCGCTCGACTTTGCTGGCGGCGCAGTGATTCACGTCAACGCTGGTGTTGCAGCGCTCGCCATCGTTCTTGTCTTGGGTAATCGCAAGGGTTGGCCACGTGAGGCAATGCCTCCACACAACTTGCCGTTCACTGTTCTCGGTACGGGCATCTTGTGGTTCGGTTGGTTCGGTTTCAATGCCGGCTCTGCTCTCGCAGCAAATGGTCTTGCCGCTCAGGCACTTGTCAACACTCACCTCGCGGCAGCTGCCGCAATGTGCGGATGGCTCATCGTTGAAAAACTCAAGGCTGGTCACGCAACGACATTGGGTGCAGCATCTGGTGCAGTTGCCGGCCTTGTTGCCATCACGCCATGTGCTGGTTTCGTTGGCGGCATGTCCCCTATCTACATCGGCTTCATCGCTGGTGCCGTTTGTTATCTCGCACTGACGCTGAAGACAAAGTTTGGATTCGACGACAGCCTTGATGTCATCGCTGTGCACCTCGTTGGTGGAATTCTCGGAGCAATCCTTCTCGCATTCTTTGCCGACACAAAGGTCAACTCCCTTGGCGCCAATGGCATCTTCTACGGCGGCGGGACAGAACTCCTGATGGACCAACTTGTTGCTCTTGGCGCAACGATTGCCTTCTCCTTCACCGTCACATGGGTGCTGGCAAAGGTTCTCGACAAAACCATTGGTCTTCGCGTCTCCACCGAAGATGAATTAGTTGGTCTCGACCAGAGCCAGCACTCAGAATCCGCATACCAGTGATCACAACTTCTCAAGATAAGGCAGAATGAAAATATGAAGCTCGTAACAGCAATCGTGAAGCCCTTCAAGGTGGACGACGTGAAGGAAGCCCTCAAAGGCGCCGGCGTACAAGGCATGACAGTGTCCGAGGCTCGCGGGTTTGGCCGTCAGGGCGGACACACCGAGACCTACCGAGGCTCTGAATACCAGATCGACTTTGTTCCCAAAGTGAAGATGGAATTCGTTGTTGATGACAGCAATGTCAATGACATCCTCGACCTCATCACCAAGGCCGCCAGCACAGGCAAAATTGGTGACGGCAAGATCTGGGTCACCAATGTGGAGCAGATCATCCGTATCCGTACGGGCGAACATGGAGCCGACGCCATCTAGCCCCTAGTGTCGTGGAATGACCATGACACCTGATGCACCTGCCAAGGCCGAGCGCTGGACAGCGCAGTGGAAAGAGCTCTACGAAGAAGTCATCAACACGGGGCTCTGCACCGGATGTGCTGGCTGCGTGGTGACATGTCCGCACGACGTCATCGGATACGAACATGAAGAGGGCAAGTACAAGCCCTTCCATATCGAAGAAGAACTCGGTCTTGACAACTGCTTGCATGGCGAGAAGGGCTGCACCACATGCACCCGCGCGTGCCCACGTTTCCGCACCTGGGAATCTTCTGCGAACAAGCACCTCTTTGGTCGCGATCGCGAAGACGACGAGATGGCCGGCATCTGGGAACAACTGCTTCTCACTCGTGCCACAGACAAGACACAGTTAGAAAAAGGTCAAGACGGTGGCTTTGTCACCGCAATGCTTTCTTGGTTGATGGACAACAACTACATCGAAGGCGCACTCGTTAGCGGCGTTGAAGACGATGACAGATGGAAGGCCAAGCCAGTCCTCGTGCAAACGAAGGAAGAAGTTCTTGCCACCGCAGGCTCGCGCTACACCTACTGCGCCAACCCACTTGCGCTTCCCGAAGCAAAAGAAAAAGGACTCACCAAGCTCGCACTCGTTGGCATGGGCTGCCAAGTGTCATCGCCCCCAGTGATGTGGGATCGTAAGGCCGGCAAAGTATCAAAGCCTTTCCAATTCAACATTGGACTTTTGTGCAGCAAGACATTCGACGACGCCATCTTCCCTGAATTATTTGAAGCCAAGTACGGCTTGAAGAAGCAAGACATGGTGAAGATGAACATCAAGGGCGCCTTCCAGATCTGGATGAACGATGGTTCCTTCCATGAGATCGATTTGAAGGAATGCCATCAGTGGACTCGCGAAGGCTGCAAGAGCTGCCCCGACTTCGCTGCAGAACATGCAGACATCTCCACCGGAGGCATCGGCAAGGACAACAGTTGGACGCTCACCATCGTGCGCACCAAGTTGGGCGTTGAAGTGATTGAACGCATGATTAAAGAAGGCGTCATTGAGTCGAAGCCTGCGCAAGAAGACGAAGTGGCAATGAAGTTGTTGCGCACACTCTCCATCGTGAGCCGTCGCCGTTGGCCAGATTGGGCAGAAACAACAGTGAAGGTAGGAACACCTGCACTGAAGAAGAAGGCTCCAGCACCTGATGCAGCACCAGCAGACGTACCAGCTGCAGACGCCACACCAACAGCCGAAACAAAACCAGCGGAGTAAGTCATGGCATTGCATCCACAAGCACAAGTAATTCTTCAGATGATGGCTGCGGCTGGTGGCCCTATCATTCAAGACTCCGACGCAGCTGCATTCCGTGAGTACTACAACTCACGTCAACTGCCATCGACCGAAGAGATCTTCGAGATTCGTAAAGTGAGCGCTGGCGGTGTGCCATCGCGTTTGTATCGCCCGAATGCTGACAAGAACTTGGGCTTGCTTGTGTACTACCACGGTGGTGGATGGGTGATTGGTGGGCTCGACTCACACGACGCAACATGTCGTTCACTCGCAAACCGCATGGGCCATGCAGTGCTCAGCGTTGATTACCGCTTGGCACCAGAGAACCCCTTCCCTGCTGCTGTTGAAGACGCCATGTGCTCACTTCGTTGGGCATACGAGAACGCATCCGAACTGGGTATCAACCCTGACCGCATCGCAGTGGGTGGAGACAGCGCCGGTGGAAACCTCGCAGCAATTGTGAGCCAGCAGCGCCCCGTGCCTTTGGTGTTCCAACTCTTGATCTACCCGGCAACTGACATGACAGCGTCGTTCCCGTCTCACGTGGAAAATGCAGCGGGCCCAGTGTTAACAACACAAGCAATGCAGTGGTTCACAAATCACTACATGCCGGCTGGTGCTGACTTGAAAGATCCACTGGCATCGCCACACTTCGCGCCTGATTCATTGTTGAAGGGTGCACCACCTGCGCTCATCATCACTGCAGAACTTGATCCGCTTCGTGATGAAGGCGAAGAGTACGGACGTCGACTGATCGCAAATGGCGTCACCGCCAGCGTGGTGCGATTCAACGGCATGTTCCACAGCTTCTTCCAGATGCAACAGTTGCTGGATGATGCGAACACTGCGCACACCATGGCGGCGTTCTTCACCGCTCGCGCACTCAGCGCTTAACTCGCCACGCTTCGAGCGCGGGCAAAGACTGCGTCAATCATCGGCTCTGTCAGCTTGCCCGTAAAGGTGTTCTGCTGGCTGGGGTGAAATGAACACAGAATCACCGTGCCGTCGGGGGCCACTGCTTCTACGCCGTGACCAAACTTTGGTCGTGGCTTCACGCCCCACTCTTTGCACACTGCTTCATACGCAAAGCTGCCAAGACACACCACAACGCGAACGTGTTTCAACAACTGTCGTTCACGTTGCAAGTACGTCACGCATGTGTCTCGCTCAACATTCGTCGGTTTGTTGTCGGGCGGTGCACAACGCACAGCACTCGACACCCACGCACCTGTCAACTTCAATCCATCATCGGCGCCAACACTTTCGGCTTGCGTTGCAAATCCCGCCTTGTGCATCGCCCGATACAACCAGTCACCACTGCGGTCACCGGTAAACATGCGACCTGTGCGGTTCGCTCCGTGTGCGGCGGGTGCAAGTCCCATCACCCATAGCCCCGCCTTCGGATCACCAAAGCCTGGAACACCCTTACCCCAGTACTCCTGGTCGCGAAACGACGCGCGCTTCTCAACAGCCACAGACTCACGCCATTCCACTAAACGAGGGCACGCCACGCACGATGCAATGTCGTCACACACTCGTTTCAGGGAATCCACGACCCCAACAGTAGGTTGGATACTGCATGGCACCCGCAAAGAAAACTGCTCCCCCGTCGTCCACCGTCATCTTGATGGTGCGCCACGGCCAGACCCCCACCACGGGCAAGATTCTTCCGGGTCGGGCTGCGGGGCTGCACTTGGCCGAGGCGGGTGTGGCACAGGCTCATCGCGTGGCTGAGCGCATTGCAGAACTGCCAAAGATCGATGCCATCTATGTATCACCTCTTGAGCGTGCTCGTGAGACTGCGGCACCCATTGCAAAGGCACTCAAGCAACGCGTGAAGATCGACAAGGGACTTCTTGAATGCGACTTCGGTGATTGGACCGGTGCCGAACTCAGCAAGTTGATGAAGTTGCCCGAATGGTCCACCGTGCAGAAGGCACCGAGCACATTCCGCTTCCCCAATGGCGAGTCATTCACCGAAATGCAAACACGCATGGTGAGCGCACTGGACCGCATTCGTGCAGCGCACCCAGGTGGCACTGTTGTGTGCGTTTCGCATGCCGACCCCATCAAAGCTGCTGTTGCTCATGCCATGGGCACACACATTGATCTCTTCCAGCGCATTGTCATCGGTACGTGCTCCGTGAGTGCTGTTGCATACACGGGCTACGGCCCCATTGTTCTCACTGTTAACTCCACCGGCGGCTCCTTGGCCGACCTGCGTCCGTCCTGACACAACTGGCACACTGGTAGTCACATGGGTTTCTATTTTGATTTCGAAGATGCGGATGGTTTCGCCACTGGCGCCATTGGGCAACCTGGTGATCGCACGTTCTATGTGCAGGTGCGTGGCGATGGTCGCACCGTCTCCATCAAGTGTGAGAAGCAACAAGTAGCAGCGCTTGCCGAATACTTGCGTGGCATGTTGGCTGACATGCCCGATACCGGCACTGACATTGATTCAACATCAGCATCTCTTGTAAACCCAGTGGAACAAGATTTCGTTTTGGGTTCTGTTGGTCTCGGCGTTGACCGCCCCAACATGCGCATGGTGGTGCAGTTGGAAGAGATGGTGTTGGTCGATGAAGACGACGAGGACATCTTTGATCTTCTGGATGAAGACGATGAGGACAACGACAACAGCACTGTGGTGCGCGTGATGCTCACGCCATCGCAAGCTCGTGCATTCTGCGAAACAGCAGACTTGTTCATCAATGCTGGTCGCGCCATCTGCAAGTGGTGCGCCGCACCGGTTGACCCTGCAGGCCACGCTTGCCCCAAGTTCAATTAAGCACTCGCGTAATCGCACGGACGACTGACACGTATGGGTAACACGCCAGAACTTCTGCAGTTGCTCACTGATGGCCACCTTGAAATTGAAGGCCGCATGCCGAACTCTTCCAACGCCACGTTTCTGATGGCGGTGGGTGATGACGGGACGCAAGGCATCTACAAACCACTCACGGGTGAACGTCCGTTGTGGGACTTCCCAGCAGGCCTCTTCAAGCGCGAAGTTGCTGCATATCGCCTGAGCGAAGCACTGCAGTACGACATCATCCCGCCAACGGTGGTGCGTGAAGGCCCATTAGGCGAAGGCTCATTGCAGTTGTTCATCAACCATGATCCGTCACTGCATTACTTCACGTTCCTCGATGATCGTCCTGAACTGCATGACCAGCTACGCACGATGGCAGTGTTCGACATTGTTGCCAACAACACCGATCGCAAGGGTGGTCATGTGTTGGTGGATGCAGATGATCATCTCTGGGGCATCGACCATGGTGTGTGCTTTAGCGATGAATTCAAGTTGCGCACGGTGATTTGGGACTTTGCCGGCGAAGACATCGCAGATGAACTTCTCGCACCGCTGGAAGTTCTCATGAATGATGTTCCTACGAATCTTGCGTCATTACTGACGGAGGATGAAATTGATGCGATGCTGGAGCGCATCGGATGGCTTCTGCGCAACAGAGTCTTTCCCGCACCAGAGAGTCGATATCAATACCCGTGGCCACTTCTTTAGACGATCTCATCCGTAGCGCCGACCTTGATGGTCTTGTGCGCCACGTTGATGACACGTGTTCGTCACGCGATTGGGAACACTTGGTGCGCATTCGTAACGAAGCGCGCAGTGCAGTGAACACGGGGCGCCAGTTGTGGCCAATTGCGACTCTGGCCAACTATCGCCTCGCGTTATGGGCGCCGGCTGAATTCGCTGTGCGTGCACTTGATGACACCGCACGCACGTTCATGCCGGGACCAGTGAGCGAGATTCTTGCGGTGCATCATCGCTGGGAAGATCTCGATGAGCATTTGGCACCAGGACACGACCGTTCACTGGTGGCGTATGAGCGTGCATTACGTGGCGACGAAGTTGATGAAGGCGAAGTTGCAGTTCTCGATGTGCCCATCAATCCGCAGTGGTGGGAGCCGCAGTACTCGTTAGCTGTTTATTCCGATGATGGATTGCAATTTGACCCGATTGATGTTGCATCGCCATCTGCGGTTACCTCGACCGCGCATGTTGCTGGCTTGGACGATGCGACTGTCGACGTATTCCGTCGCATGATGGAACCATGGACCGCCCAATCCAATGGCACCGCACAGGCTGCCGTGGTGGAAGGTGGCATCGAAGAGGCGCTCGGAGCTTTAGGGCTGGTTAGTGCCGGGATTACAGAGGTCTCCCCTGGCGAGGCGTTGCAGTTGCTGGCGTGGGCGGCATCAAGTGGTGGAGCGCATGGGAAGCGCCGTGGCGCTGCCACTGGCCGCAGTGAGGCATGGTGGCTACTGGCCACGTTCACGGGCTTAGACGAGGACTGGCCGTGTGATGCGGAAGAGTTGGGTGAAGTGATCGAGAGCTTGAACTTCACTGTGTTCCGCAATGACGAAGCACCCACGACTGGCTGGGGACTGCATCTTGTGATTGAGGATGCAGAAGAGGGACTATCGGTTGCGCTCAGCGCCGCCGACCACGCCTAACGCCTTCATCGGGCACTCATTTGATTCCGTTGTAGATCCATGCCGTCTGCGCAATAAAGCAGATGATTGTGATTCCCACCAATGTCCATTGGGCAGACCTGATGCCTTCAATATGAACATTGATTAAATCGATACTTTTCTGCAAGTGACCAACCTCAGTCTTCAGTGCCGCCTCAACGTGATCTAAGTCTGCCTTACGAACAACATCAGACCATCCAGATGGCGGCAGATGTTCCATCATTGTGTTTGCTACTTCTTCACCCATAAGCCCTCTCAAACATGTGTGCATTTCAAATCGTTGTGCTTCTGTAATCACTGCAGTCATTTCAATTCTCCTTTTGCAGATTGACTGCTGGAGATGTGTTCGGCATGTGAACAATTTTGGCAAGTCTCATTAGAGACAAATCAACTCTTGTTGGGAAGAAGTTTGAGCACCATGATGTAAGTCAAGAAGACAATTGGGGCCAGTCCCAGCACTGCACCAAAGACTTTGGCAACTCTCAGATCAACTGACCCAATCTCTCTACTGAGAGAACGAAACTCCTTTCTCAGAGATTCAATCTTCTCTTCAATTCGTCTTTCCATCTGGCGCATTTCATGATCTGTCATCGACATGTGCAACTTCTTTCTTTAGTGATGAAGAAGATTGTGCATGAGATTGATGAGGCATTTCAATTGCCGATTTAACGAACACGCGAAAGAAAACACAGTGCGCCGAAAAACAAAACAAAGCGCAACAACATGTGTCGTAATAATCAAACAGACCCCCGCCGCAATGGCGAGGGTCTGTTTAAAAAATCATCTGACCAAACGGTCAGTGAGAATTAGCGAGCCTTGAGGGCTGCGATGATCTGTGGGAGAACCTTGTGAACGTCTCCGACGATGCCAAGGTCGGCAACACCAAAGATTGGTGCTTCCTTGTCCTTGTTGATCGCGATGATGTTCTTGGAACCCTTCATACCCACCATGTGCTGTGTTGCACCGGAGATACCAGCTGCGATGTAGATGGTTGGCTTTACAACCTTGCCGGTCTGGCCGACTTGGTAGCTGTAAGGAACCCAACCAGCGTCAACGATTGCGCGTGAAGCACCAGGCGCACCCTTGAGCAATGTTGCCAGCTCTTCGACCATTGCGAAGCTTGGTGCTTCACCAAGACCGCGTCCACCAGCAACGACGATGTTTGCTTCGTCAAGCTTCGGACCAGTTGTTGCTTCAACGTGAACAGCGACAACTTGTGCTGAGCCTGTTGCGCCGAGCTCGGGAACCGACACTGCGGTGACAGCTGCTGCTGCACCGCCGGCTGATTCCGCTGCAAATGACTTCGGACGGAATGCTGCAAGGAATGGACCAGCGCCTGTGAAGGTGGTGCTGACGAGTGTGTTGCCACCAAAGATTGGTGTCACAACAGTGACGCCATCGCCTGAGTCGGTGATGTCGATGTTGTTGGTGATGACTGTCTTGTCAAGCTTCACCGACAAACGCGACATGATGTCACGGCCTTCGGTGTTCTGCGGGAACATGATGAGGTCGGGGGTGTTGCCACCGTCGATGACGCTCTTCAATGCAGATGCGATTGCAACGCCTGGAAGGCTCTTTCCGATTTCAACTGCAAGAACTGCAGTTGCACCGTATTCACCGAGTGCTGCTGCTTCTGCACCGCTACCTGCAATGAATGCAGTCACGTTGGAAGAAAGCGAACGTGCCTTGGTGAGCAATTCGAGTGTGGCCGACGTAGGCGCGCCATTGGCTGCCTGTGCGAAGACCCAGATGTTGTTCAGTGCCATTGTGTAACTCCTCTAGATACTTCGACTCAGATGACCTTCAGGTTCTCGAGGAACCCAACGATCTTGCCGAATGTTTCGCCGTCATCTTCGATGACTTCGCCAGCTTGACGAGCTTCTGCCTGTGCGACATTGCTGATCTTCTGGCCTGCTCCTGCCCAACCGACTGGCGTGACGTTGAGGTCAGCTGCGGTGACTTCTTCAACTGGCTTTGACTTTGCAGCCATGATGCCCTTGAAGGATGGGTAGCGAGGCTCCACCACACCAGCGGTCACGCTGATGAGCGCTGGAAGTGCGCAGGTGACTTCGTCGTAACCGGCTTCGGTCTGACGATCAACTTTCAATGCGCCACCTTCAACAGAAACTTTCTTTGCGAAAGTCACGGAAGGAAGACCAAGAAGTTCTGCCATTTGTTCTGGCACGGTGCCGGTGTAACCGTCAGATGACTCTGTTGCACCGATGACGAGGTCTGCGCCACCAAGACGCTGCACTGCTGCAGCAAGAATCTTTGCAGTGGTGAGTGCGTCGGAACCTTGCAATGCAGGATCAGAGACGAGCACTGCCTTTGATGCACCCATGGCCAACGCGGTGCGAAGACCTGCGGTCTCACCGTTTGGGGCCATGGAGATGAGGCTGACTTCTCCGCCGCCGGCCTTGTCGACCAACTGCAGCGCCATCTCAACGCCGTATGCATCGGAATCGTCGAGGATGAGCTTGCCATCACGCTTCAGGGTGTTAGTGGCCCCATCAAGCGCACCAGGCGCTGCGGGGTCGGGGATCTGCTTGACACAAACGATCACATTCATAAGAGACATTGTTACCGACAGGGAACCCATTCACCCAACCCGAGACCCCGAGGAACTGCCCTTTTGGAGTGACGTTTGTCGTGACCCAGCCCATGAGGCGCTGATACCGTAAAAAGCCTTGCGCGTCCTCCTGATTGTGAACTCCTTTGCGTCCTCGGTGACGGCGAAAGACACCGTTGCGGTGCATCAGCGCTTGGCCGAGAACCACGATGTGCAAGTCGTGGAGACCAATCGGCGTGGCCATGCCACCCGTTTTGCCGAAGATGCGGCCCGGCGGGGCATCGATGTGGTGGTGGCCTATGGCGGTGACGGCACCTTGAACGAAGTGGCCACCGGCCTTGCCACCACCGAGACAGCACTGGCTGTGTTGCCTGGCGGATCGACCAATGTCTTTGCCCGCACCCTCGGCATGCCGAACAACGCCATCGAAGCAGTGGAGCTGATTGTTGATGCGCTCGACCGCAACGACATCTCCCCCATCGGACTCGGCAGAGCCAATGGAAGATTCTTCACCTTTCACACAGGCCTTGGTTACGACGCCGCTGTGGTGCGTTGGGTGGAACAACGTGCAGCGCTGAAGAGATATGCGGGACATCCGTTGTTTGTTCTTGCATCACTCAAGACGTTCTTTATGGATTTCGATCGCAAGCGTCCGCACTTTTCACTGAAGTTCGAAAACGGACACACCGTGGACGAGGGTTACTTCTCTGTCGTCATGAATACGAACCCATATACGTATCTCGGTAATCGCCCCATTGATCTTGTGCCGAGCACAAAGTTGGAAACTGGTCTTTCTGTCATCACGTTCAAGACAATGAACCCATCGCACATCTTGCGCACTCTTGCATCAGCACTCAAGGGCGGCGGCATCAAGCAAAAGCCATGGCTTGATATTCAAACGAATGTCAAAACAGTGACAGCAAGTGATGCACGTGCGTTCCCGTACCAACTTGATGGTGACTACTTGGGCGAAGTGCGCGACGTGCAGTTTGAGTACGTGCCCAATGCGTTGCGCTTAGTGCGTTCGCATCCGCCACTCTGATTTTTACTTCGCGTTCGCGATGACCTGCAGTGCCACATCGGGCACGTTGGTGCAGATGCCATCAATGCCCCACTCGACGACTTCTGCCATACGGGCTGGGTCGTCAATGGTCCATGAATTCACCTGTAAACCGGCCTTATGGAACACATCCACGCAGTTGCGGGTGAGGTGCTTTGTGTACGGGTGCAGGGCTGTATGGCCCATGTTTGCCATCTCGCGGGCCACGCGTTCGCAGTCCTCGTCGCGCACGCCTTCCGTCAGCCATGCAGTGCGTACTTCGGGGCGCAATGTGCGCATCGCATCAATAGTCGGACGATGAAAACACGAGATGAGCCAACGATGATCTTCACCGCGTTCCGCTAAGTGCGTTGCAACTGCTGCGGCCAATGTGTCGCTTGCATCGAAGTCAGCGTCAATCGGATGGTTCTTGATTTCGATGTTCACCCACATGCCTGCGCATGCATCAAGTGCATCGGAAAGGAACGGAATGTGGTCGGGAAGTTCTGATGCATTCAGTTCACAAATCAGTCGACCATCGGCGAGTACAGCATCGTGATGGATCGCCATAGCACCATCTGCGGTGCGACGTACATCGAGTTCGACCGCGTCGCTGCCCATCTCTCCCGCGCGTCGAAAAGCAGCGAGCGTGTTTTCGCGCTCCGCCTTGGATGCTCCCCGGTGGGCAATTACCTGCGTTGTTGCCACGTTGCAACCTGCTTTCAAAAACGTATGAATTTCTTTTCAAAAATACATCACTGAACTTTGCATTCTTCATTGTGAGAACGCAATCTCGCTCGTAGTGTTCCTTCCTGAAGTGCTCGCACCTCCCCCCAAGCGCCCCGGCGCCTTAGACAAAAGCAAAGGAACAGAACGTGTCAATTCTCGCGTCTTCGCTAGCTCTCGGAAGTGCTGATTACAGCTGGAGGGCATTGTCTACTTGTCGCGACACCGACCCGGAATTGTTCTTTCCTGTGGGAACTACTGGTCAGGCCCTTTTGCAGATCGCTAAGGCCAAGTCAGTGTGCTGCCAGTGCCCCGTCACCACGGAATGCCTCGAGTTCGCACTTGAGACCAACCAAGACACCGGTATCTGGGGTGGCACCTCTGAAGAAGAGCGTCGCCAGATTCGCCGCGACGCAGCAGCTCGTGCCAAGGCACAGCGCACCGCTTCTCTCTAAATCACTCGTTCTCTAAGGGCACCCGTAGAGCAATCACGGTTCCCGTATTCCCTGGCTTGAGTTCCAGGTCCACTTCTGCCAGTTCTTCAGGCATCGCCGGGCGCATCTCAATGCTTCCCGCCAGTTCAGTCGTCACCAACGTGCGCACGATGGACAGACCTAATCCGGTCGCATCGGCCAACTGGAACCCCGCAGGGATACCACGACCATCATCCACCACCGAGATGTTCAAGACACCGTCTTCGACGTTGAGGCGCACCACCACGGTGCCGCCTCCATCACCTTCGGGGTATCCGTGATCAACGGCGTTCTGCAGCAACTCAGTGAGAACCACTGAAAGTGGTGTCACCACGGTTGCGGGCAAACGACCGCCATCGCCAATCACCGTGAAACGCATCGGGCGGTCGGGCGACTGAAGGCTTTCTTCCACAAGGCGCAACAACGGACGCACAATCTCAATGAACGCCACATCGTCGCCTGGTTCACGCGACAACGTTTCATGCACCAACGCAATGGTGCGAATACGACGCACTGATTCTGCGACTGCTGCTTTGGCCTCGGCAGACTCCAAACGACGACCCTGCAAACGCAACAACGACGAAATGGTCTGCAAGTTGTTCTTCACGCGGTGGTGAATCTCGCGGATCGTTGCATCCTTGGACAAAATCAAACGATCACGGCGGCGCAGTTCTGACACGTCGCGCAACAGCATGAGCCCACCGGTGACTTCGTTCTTGCCATCTGTCGACAACACCAGTGGAATACAGCGCGTCAGCAAGGTGACATCACCGGTTTGCTCGAACTCTTCCACCACAGGTTCTTGACGTTCGAATGCCTGGCGCACCGATGAGTCAATCACACCCAGTTCAGCGAGTGTTTGGCCCACTGCGTTGGCGCTAATTCCCACGCGGTGCAACGCAGACGTTGCGTTGGGAGATGCATACCGAATGCGCGCATCGGCGTCGAGAACAATCGCACCGTCACCCACACGTGGCGCCACACTGCTGTCGGCCACGCGACCAGCAAACGGGAAGTCGCCCTTGATAATCATTTCGGCGAAACGATCAAACATGTCGAGATACGTGCGTTCGAGTTCGCCTGGTTGACGTCCGGTGCGACGCGACCATTCACGTGTCATCACCGCAATGGGCTTGCCTTCAAACACAACGGGAATCGCCATCATGCGGCAATCTTCTTCGATGCCTTCCATGAAGATTTCGTCTTCCACGATGATGCTTGAGTTGTAGGCCTTCGTGAGAAGCGATTCTTCGCCTGCTTCGGCCAACGCACCCACGCGGTCGACGAGATACAGGGTTTGTCCGGTGGCAGCGCGCACTTGTGCCAGCACCAGCCACTTGTTGCCCTCGGTGGGCACATGCAACATGAGGTCGGAGAAGCAGAGGTCAGCGAGCATTCCCCACTCACTAACGAGATTTCCGAGATGGACAGTCTGCTCTTTTGAGAGTTCAGTCTGTTGACGTGCAAGTTCACCAATGGTTGACATCGACCCTCCTTCTGAGAGTCAAGTCTGCCCCACCTGCACGGGGCAGATGAGTCAATTGCGCGCGATCAGCACCGTGAGGCGCCGAACAGCAATGTCAGCCGCCGAAGCCGATCTTGCGGTCGGGGTCGCTGGAGCCAATTTCCACGTAGGCAATCTTGGCGGTCGGGATCGCGGTGTCGCGACCCTTCTTATCGGTGATCCACAACGTGATGATCTCGCCTTTTAACGCAGCTTCCACGTTCTTCTTCAGCGCTTCACGTGCCTTTGCGTCGTCTTCGACCTCAATTGCGATCTCGCGTGGTGCTTGTGTGATTCCGATGCGAATGTCCACTGTGTATTCCTTTGAAATGACTTACTTTTACCGTACAGGCAGGGCCTGCTAGCCGAGCAGTTTCAAGCCCTTGCTAAACAACTTCTTCGGCTTCATTGCATCAACCTGTGCGGCCAATGCATGGAATGCCTTGCCAGTTTCGCTGTCGGGTGCAACTGCTGCGATGGGCTTGCCATCGTCGCCGCCTTCACGCAACGCCATGGTGAGAGGAATCTGTGCGAGCAACGGAACGCCGAGTTCATCAGCAAGTTCTTGTCCGCCACCGCTGCCGAAGAGTTCGTAGCGCTTGCCGTCATCACCGGTGAACCATGACATGTTCTCGATGACTCCGCGCACAGGCAGGTTGACTTTCTTCGCCATTGCAGCCGAGAGACGTGCAACTTTTTGTGCTGCTTCTTGTGGTGTTGTCACAACAAGAACTTCTGCCTTTGGCAAGTACTGGCTCAGGCTGAGTGCAATGTCGCCCGTGCCTGGTGGCATGTCAATCAACAAGTAATCAGGCTCGTCCCAGAACACGTCGGTGAGGAACTGCTCGAGTGCTTTGTGCAGCATGGGGCCGCGCCAGATGACTGCTTCACCATCGGGGACGAAATAGCCAATAGAAATGCACCGAACTCCGTAGTTCTCTGGTGGCAACAACATCTCGTCGATGATGACGGGGTCGCGATCAGCGCCCAACATGCGAGGAATCGAGAAACCGTAAATGTCGGCGTCCACAATGCCCACGGTGTGTCCTGCTGCTGCAAGTGCGACTGCGAGGTTGGTGGTGACGCTGCTCTTGCCCACGCCACCCTTGCCCGATGCGATGAGCAACGGACGAGTCTTTGAATCTTTTGCAGCGAAAGGAATGACGCGACCTTCAGCATGACCTTGTGCTTGGTTGCTGCCTGCTGATGCTTTCGGATCACCGTTGAGCATCTTTCGAACATTGGCTCGCTGCTCATCTGTCATCACACCAAAGTTGAGGCTGACAGGAGTTCCGTTTGTTAACGGTGCCAACGCATTGGTGACAAGACCTTGAATCTCATTGCGCATCGGGCACCCAGCAATGGTGAGCGTGATGGTGAGCGAAATGCCCTGGCTAGAGATAGCCACATCGCGCACCATGTCGAGATCGACAATGGAACGGTGCAGTTCGGGGTCTTGGACGGGGCGAAGGGCCTCGATGACCTGTTCAACAGTTGCAGTGGACATGCGGGCTCCAGGGGGGTATTAGCACTACGGCCATAGGTATAATACCTGCGTGACTGAAGTGACCACCACCCATGTCATGACACCGAAGGCATTCACCGCCAATGTGTCAGCAATCACCTCTGCCTTTGGCGACCCGACTCGCCGCGGTATCTATTTGTTTGTACGCGAAGCCGAACATGGTGTGACTGCAACCCAAGTGGCGGAGAAATTTGAACTGCACCCCAACGTGGCGCGTCACCATCTCGACAAGCTTGCCGCCGGCGGATACCTCGAAGTCACTGCTGCGCTCAACAAGGGCGCCAGTGTTGGCCGCCCGTCGAAGCATTACAAAGTCGCCAGCAAGGAAATGGAAATCAATTTCCCTGTGCGCACCGATGACCTTGTTCTCACATTGTTGGGGAAAGCATTGGCAGCACTTCCGAGTGATGCAGCGCATGCCATCGCAGAACAAGTGGGCAAGGAATACGGCGAAGCAATGGCCACCGGGCTCACCGGACACGATGCTGCAGTTGGCACACGTTCGTTGCGTTCTGCTTTGCAAGCAGTTGCTGATGCACTCACCGCGCATGGTTTTGCAGCGCACGCCGAAAAAAGTGAAAACACTCTTCGCATTGTCACCAGCCATTGTCCGTTTGGTGATGTTGCAATTGAACACCCCGTGATCTGCGCTGTCGAGCGCGGAATGGTGAAGGGCATGTTGGGCGCCATCTATGGCGACACAGACCCTGAAACCGTAGGAACCATCGCTAGTGGCGACACCTTGTGCGTCACCAACGTGTAACACCTCTTATATAAGGAGACCATCGTGACCGCACTTGCCGAGCCACACACCGACATTGCCAACATCGCGGGCATGACCGCAACGTTGCGCGCTTCCTACAACGCAGGCACGACTCGCCCGTTGGAATGGCGTCGTCACCAACTGCAGCAGATGATCAAGATGCTGGAAGAGAACGAAGCTGCGTTCTCTGATGCATTGCGTATCGATCTCGGCAAGCCAACGGTCGAAGGTTTCATCACCGACATTGCATTCGTCATTGGCGAAGTCGAGTCGATGATCAAGAACTTGAAGAAGTGGAACAAGCCAGAGCGCGTGTCGTCTCCGATTGTCACGCAGCCTGCAAAGTCGCGCCGCATTCCCGAGCCACTCGGTGTGGTGTTGGTGATTGCACCGTGGAACTACCCCGTGCAGTTGTTATTGGTTCCTGCAGCTGGTGCCATTGCTGCCGGCAACGCAGTGATGATGAAGCCATCAGAGGTTTCTGCAGCAACATCAACATTGCTGGCACGTTTGGTGCCGCAGTATTTCGATTCGTCAGCTGTGGGCATTGTGGAAGGTGGCGTTGCAGAAACAACTGAACTTCTTGCACAGCACTGGAATCACATCTTCTACACAGGTAATGGCACTGTTGGCCGCATTGTGATGGCAGCAGCCGTGAAGCACCTCACACCCGTGACATTGGAGTTGGGCGGCAAGAGCCCTGTGATTGTTGATGAATCAGCAAACCTTCGCGTGAGTGCACGCCGCATTGCATGGGGCAAGTGGTTGAACGCCGGCCAGACATGTATCGCGCCCGACTATGTGATGGTGCACGAAAAAGTGCGTGCTGAGTTTGTGGATGAACTACAAAAGGCAGTCACTGCGTTTTATGGCGACGACCCTCGCCTCAGCGACAGCTATGGCCGCATCGTGACCAACCGTCACTTCGACCGCTTGCGTGGCCTGATGGCTGGCGGCACACCAGTGATTGGTGGCGAAGCAGTTGCCGATGACCGTTACATCGCACCAACAGTGTTGGACAACGTGGACATGAGTTCACAGTTGATGCACGAAGAAATCTTTGGGCCGTTGTTGCCGATCATTTCGATTTCATCCGTGCAGACAGCGATTGATCACATCAATGCGAATCCGCACCCGTTGGCGTTGTATGTGTTCGCAGAGAACAAGCGTGTTGTGGACAATGTTTTGTCAACCACCACAGCCGGTGGAGTGACGGTGAACGGCACCTTGTTACACCTCACCAACCCGAACCTTCCGTTCGGTGGTATTGGCGAGAGCGGCATGGGCGCGTACCACGGCATCAGCAGTGTGCGTTTGTTCCAACACATGAAGCCTGTGCTTGCACGCGGAACCAAGCTGGACCCGTCACTTCCCTACCCGCCGTACACCGACCGCAAGGCAAAGATCTTCCGCAAGGTTTTGTAAGGACTGATTGGCGGGCAGTTTAGGTAATGTCAATTGACGTTTGGCCATTATCTAGTTGTTCAACGCCGACCACGGCGTACGTGACAGCAAAAGAAGCACACCTAGATGAACAAGACAACAGCACGTCCAAATCGATCAGAACCTGAACAGAAACCATCGCTGTTGCGTCTGTCGCACCGATGGTTTCGAGCAAGGGCAAACCCTCTCTACCTTCTGCTCTTCATCACATTTATCGCAGGACTCATCTATTTCGGTGACGAACAGCAACGCAACAGTTACGAAGATAACGCCAATACTCTTCTTGCCTTCTTCTACCTAGCCATCCCCTTCAGCGATGCCTTTATGTTCAAGGACAGACGCCGACACCCCGCATTGGGCATCTTGGCATTATTCACTCTTGGCCTCAGCGGAGCGATTGCGCAGTACCTCACCTCAGAACAAAGATTCCCTCACGAAGCTTCACACTTCTCTCTCACACCTTTCAACATGCGGAAGCGAATCAACAAGGCCTATCCAGCCTTCCGTGGTGACCCAAAAGCACTTGAACTTGTGAAGAAAGTAAAACTGTTTGAAAAAGAACAGAAAAGACTCTCTAAAGCGCAACGACTACAGGAAAAACAAACGCAGAAAACCAAGAAGGCCAGCGAAAGGGCTGCGAGTAAGAAAGCTAAAACTGACGAGAAAACTGCGAGCCAGAAGGAAAAAACTCAAGCGAAGCTCGACAAGAAGAACGACATTCGAAGCAAAAGAATCGAAGTATCCAATCAACACATGGATGCCATCCATCTATTCAACCGTTGGCTACGTGGACGAAGAAACCCCATCTATGGAATCCTCAGCATTGCCCTGATCTATTTCCTTGTTCAACAACGCGGCTGGGAATTGACCGGATACATCACCCTCTACATCATCGCCGTATTGCCATTACAGCTAACCAGCGATGGTCACATGAGCGAACTGCGAAACTTCAGCAGTGGGTCTGTCGAAGCCGGATCATTCTTCACGCTTGGCCTCGCAGGTGTTATCACTCAATACATGACTCGCGACGGCAGTATCCCACATCAGAAATCACTCTCAAACCCAATAACACTCTTCACTTCATTGATTGATAGAAAACGACGTACTGCAATCGAAGAGATCAGATTAGAAAAGAAAACAATCAAGAAACAGAACCGTAGGACGCTCGACGAAATACTCAACTTCTTCAACGGGATACCGGGAACACATAACAATCTCAGTTACGCGAAACTTAATCAACTCTGCAAGACAGAATTATTCATGGAACGCAACTCTCCCGAATGGGATTCCTTTTGGATGGGACCATTAGGGAAGCAAGTACACGAAAAAGAAATTCATTTCTATCTAAAGATTTTGAAGGATGAATACAAGCCAGTGAAAATTGGCGTTGAGTATTCAGTGAAAGATTCATTGACACACAACAACTTTGAGATCCTAAAGAAGAATTACGACAGAGTTCCTCTCGTGGTAAAAAAGTTGATGGCCGAATATGAACAAAAACTTGCGTATAGACGTTTACAGGAACTTCAACAAGAGAAACGTGATGACGAAGTTCGTCAGGCAATACAACGAAATGAGCTACCAGAACTACGTGTTCGGACCAGAAATCTACCGATTCCTCGGGCACCGCAAAATGCATGGGATTTCGAGAACATTTGCCGAGACTGGTTAGAAGCATGGGGAGAAACAAACGCGACGGTTACGCAACAATCAGCCGATGGAGGAGTTGATGTCGTCTCTGACCATTGTGTAGCCCAGGTGAAATTCTATGCGAACGGAAAAGTTGGAAGACCAGAGCTTCAGCAGCTCGCAGGTGCTGCAATTCCATTCGGAGACGGACATCTTCTATTTTTTGCCTACAACGGCTTTACCGATCAAGCATTCACCTATGCAGAACAAATCTCCATGTGCTTATTCGATTTCAACGCACAAACTTTAAGATTTGACCACCAAAACTCTCATGCTATTGATTTAGTCAAGCAACTTGCACAACTTCACATTCCGTAGGTGAATCTAAAATTGAAAGTGACCACGCTCGGATCATTTTTTGAGACACTTCTATTTCGAATCTACTAGTCCTATTACACGCCAAATTAAAACTGCTCAGTGGTCCCGTAGTTCTAATCATCAGAAATTAGGAAAGTGATTCTGAAGAATGGCCCTACGAATATCCGCCCATCGGCAAGTTGCCTGCTGGTCAAATGAAGTCTTCACATTCTTGATTTTGTTACATCTCAAGTTAGAAAGAAACGCGCAATCTGTCACACTTCTAGTCTTCATCGCCATGTCTAAGATCCATGAGAAAGCCTTGGCTAGTCGCCCCAGTGGCGCTGTTCCAGGAACGGGTCGCCATACATGTGGTATCCATTACGTTCCCAGAAGCCTGGCTTGTCGGCGTTCATTAGCTCAATACCACGCAACCACTTTGGTGATTTCCAGAAATACAAGTTCGGAATCAATAAGCGCACCGGGCCACCATGAATGGGTTCTAATGGCTCGCCTTCGTATTCCCACACCACCAGTGACTCATCAAGCGTTGCATCAGTGAGCGGCAAGTTGGCGGTGTAGCCAAACTCCGCATGACCCATTACGTGTGTTGCCTCGGCCTGAATACCGGCTTTGTCTAACAAGTCCTTCACGCGCACACCGCGCCACACGGTGTCGAACTTCGACCACTTAGTAACGCAGTGAATATCTGTGGTGAGTGTGGTGGACGGCAATGCGGTCAACTCTTCAAAGGTGAGTGTGTAGGGGTTATCGACCAAGCCGCCGATGGCGAGGCTCCACTCGCCAGGGCCATAGCTGGGCACATCACCCACGTGCAGCACAGGGAAACGATCGGTGAGGTACTGACCCGACGGCAAGCGGGCGGGGTCGAGACCCATCTTTTCCACTTCTTTACGGTTGCGCTCAAAGAAACTCATGAGTTCATTCTGCCTTCATCTGATGCCAGTACCGTGTGCACATGCCGTTGTATGTCGTTCGTCATGCCCACGCTGGTTCTCGCTCTGCCTGGCTCGAAGACGATCGTTTGCGACCCTTGAGCGACAAGGGCTGGCTGCAGGCAAAGGCCATTGCCGAACGCATTGCTCCGTTGGGCCCAAGTGTCTTGTTGACCAGCCCATACCTACGGTGTCAACAGACTTTGGAGCCATTGGGCGAGTTGTGCGGGTTGACCGTGCAACACGATGCGAGATTGGAAGAAGATTCCCCACTGGAACGTTCATTGGCCGCAATCGAAGATGCCCCTGACAATGCAGTGCTCTGCAGTCACGGCGATGTGATTCCCGACTTCATCAATGGACTGATACGCCGCGGGATGGACATGCATAATTCGCCATTGGCCTTGCGCAAAGCATCAGCATTTGTGTTGCACCACGTGAATGGATTGTTCACACACGCGGAGTATTGGGAACCACCCGCGTTTCAATCAAATTGAGTTCGTCGCACAGAATCCAATTGGATTACGTGTCTCGGCATCAGTCGTTTCAGGCTTTGAAATAACGACCTCTGATGAAATCGTCTCAAAGAGAATCTGAGTAAGTGGCTTGATTGCAGCAAGATTGCTCAAGCAGGCCAAGTCTGCTTCACGTTGGGCTTCCCGCAATAGACCATTCGCCAGTCGCTTCAGCTCCTTTGCAAGATCTACGACGGAGATTTCTGTCTGATTCATCTGTTTCCTTTCGGCTCATCGACTAAGCATTCCCACCCGACATGACTCGGGTTGGTAGATCTTCAGCGGGCCTAGTCCCTCGGATCTTCTGGATGTATTGGAATTTGCTTTCCATGTTAATTTTCCCACATACCCCCCATCTATGTCAATGGGTGGAGTAGTCGGCCGCCACTAGAAATCAACGATGGCAGGAGCGACATCGCCTAGTTTCAGATAATTGTCGGGCGAGGGTGCTCGCAATAAAGATGGTCGACTGATGACTGAGAAAAACTCCAACGCTGATCAAGATATTCAAAATGATGCTGAACGATTTGACTTTGAAGACAATGAAGGTTTTCTCAATGCTCTCAATAACCGGCAAGGAATTTCCCTTGACCTTGCTCGTGAGATGACACAACAATTGAATCAACTTCGCCAGAACTCTGAAAACACTCTTTTGGTTGGTACGGATGGGCTGCAAACAATCACTGTGGTTCTCGCTCCATTCTCAATTGTGAAAGTTGAAGGCCCGGTACTTATCCCCACCACTGAGCAATATCGAATCGTTTCGATGGTTTCTCGAGAGTTTGTTCAAGCTAAAGCTCAGATCTGCGACCACATCGCAGATGAAGAAATTGCCCAGAAATACTGGGATGACTTCCTCGATGGTCTGTTTACAACCACCGCTGAACTTGGGAACAGCGACGACCGACAGTTACTGCAGATTCCTGATCACCCGCTGCCTTAAGGAACCAGACTTTGGGTCTCTTCTCTTTTGCTGTAGTTCACAACTGCGCTAATCAGAAACGCTTTCAGCGGTATCAAAGATAACCACAGAAAAACCTCTGAATCACGACCCACGGTCCATTTCAGCAGCAAGTTCTTCCCAATCTGGCTCTTCAAAAAAGTCAACAATGTGTCCAAAAGATGACAAAACTTGCTCCCACAAACTCACTTGATGACGTAACCACTCTTGATTGACCCCACCCGTGAAGTCAATCGAATACTGCAATTGCACCGACCAGTCATCAGATGAATAACCCCCATGGAACTTCACAATTCCTAATTCGTTCTCTCGACTAAAGCGAGCGCAAATTTTCTCATATGGATAATTGGATCTATTCCAGCAGTAAACGTTTTTCCAATTCAAACGTCTTCCAATGAGAAGTATCTTGCCTACCTCTTCAAATTCATCAGTCGTTTCAAAAAGGACGTGCCATTTCCAAAGAATATGTTCTGCGCTTGCTGTGACAACACCCGCGCCATGATGGTCAGAGTCAAACTCTGCTGGGTACCCCATATCTTTGAGTAATTCGACAAAATCATGTGGCGAATAGATGCTTTTCATGATGACTTTCAATCCTTAAATGTTTGGACAAATCAATTTGGCTACAAGGTGTTCTGCAATAACCATTAGAACTCCTCATCGCAATCCCCTGTCACAGGTACAGGGCTCTTTCATTACCATTTTGGCAATAAAATGATTCTTGCTCCTTGTCTCTGCAGTTTCCTCTTCGGTACTTGAAACCTCATTCTCAAGCCTGAGAGCAAAAGCTCCATCACACACTTCACACAATCTGTGTTCCCAAAAGCCGACACGGTTGAGTGGAAAAGAATTGCTGATGTCTTCATTCATTTTTTATTCTCAAAATTGCTTCTACTAAACGAGTACAGGTGCACGATCAGGAACTGAACTAGCTGGTCTTTTGCTTCCAGTATTCCCAAATCATCACCATTGCAGCAGTATCCAATTCGCAGTATCTCAAAAGACTGTCGCGCATCGAATCTCGAATCGCAGGATTATCTCGATTTAATCCGAAGAGCATGTCTTGATAAGCGCGCATAGCGCCGACGCCGTCGGTGACTCCTCGTTCCTGGTCATTGACCTCATCTTCATCAATAGAATCTCCGAGATATTCAAAGTTGTCTGGGCGCACCAATGTCTTATAGGGGTCTAACGCCTTACCATCAGCATCAACTTCGTAGTAGTCCTTGAACCACGGATGGATCCACAAATCTGAAGCACCTGACCACACAGCATCGAGAACCCTTTTGATGCTGTGACTACCTTGCATCTCAGGGTGGTGATAGTGGGCTACAGACTTCTTCAATAGATCGAGAATGCGTGATGGAATCTTGATCTCTTTCCCGTCTTTCTCACCCAAAACAGATTCAAGCCACTTCTCCATCTCTTCGGAAAGTGCTCCGCGCTCTCGTAACTGTTCCCTAACGTTCTTCAACAATGATGCCTCATAATGGCTCCACACCAAGATGGTTCCGGTATCGCCGACTACTCGACGCAAGTTCGTGAGGAACTCTTCGTTCGGGTAAACGTCCTTCAGATTCAACCACTCGTGATGAAGCAAATCGGTGGAGTCAGGACTTTCAATAATGTGACAACTGAACTGAAAGGCAACAAGTTCGTACGGCTTCATGCCTGCGTGATACGGAACTGGAATACGAGAGGCCTCGAAGTCCATAAAGATGAGTGGATAGGTCACCTCAGTGAACAAGTCGGCCAACTGTGGAGTGAATACTTCTTTGCCAGTGTGAACTGCCGAATACTGATGACGACGAGGTGCCTCGTACGACTTACCACCGTCGAGAAAGTGCTCAGGCAGATCAGCCAAGTTAAATTGCCTTTTTGCGATACGAACTTCGACCTCACTCTCAAGTTCTTTACCTGCATTGCCCACCCGATAGAGGTCAATGATGTGATTTCCGCGAGGTGGCGTTTCTCCCCAGCATTCCGAAAACCCATTCCGAGCTTCATCAGCATCGCGATATTCACACAACTTGCATTTACCCGTTGAGATAGCAGGGGCTACTTCTGGCATCTTTCCGTCAAGAAAATCCAACATCCGTTGCGCTCCGGCCTTCACGTCGTTCATTAATGAATCAACACACTCACGAACATTGATGAACTCTAAGAAATGATCTGAGCGCAAAGCATCAACATCACCGGTGTACACAGCACTAGGTATACCGAAATCTCGTGATCCATTATCAGGAATCAGATCTACTTTCGAGTAAATGGCTTCAATTCCACAGGTCTTGTTGCTGTTCACTAAGCACAACTGAGGAATCACCTCGAGATGCGGGTACATCATCTCTGCAACCATCACTTGAAAAGTGATATCGAGCATGTATGTCTCCCAGTCACCGTTGACTACTCGCTTTGTCTTCAGAAAAAACTGATCTAGGTCAGGACTTTTAACACCCTTCGCCTTGATCTCGGTCAGAACAAGCTGGTCTCCCGTTATCTCAAAAGCATCGACACGTGCAGAGAATCGACCGACCTCAAGAGTCTTCTCAAACTCAACATTATGATTCTCTCTCATCACCGCATGTGCAATGGCCTCCACCATGAAGCCACCTTCAGCGAAGAACTTGAGCATCTCATTTTCGTTCTTCGTGCTTGGGTACTTGGCCTTGTAGTACTTCAACTTATGAAGACACTCGGAGCCGAGTTTGAAGTTTGATTTCGTCAACATGACCTGATTCATAGTGGCTCCCATTTCCTGCACGCAGCTGCGACGCTACAAGTCAGTAGTTTCTCGCATTACCCCTGCGACCCGACAAACTTTCCCATGGCATAACGCAATTGATCTTGTTGATGAAGTGATTTAATCGTTTAAGCGATGCGGATGCTGCGCTTGTTGCCATCTCCGGTAAGCAGAACTCTGCCTTTTCGTTGAATCTTGGATCACGATTTATGTCAAGTGGTGGGCCCACTGTTCGCTTCGAGGGCCAGTCATGATGGACTAGTCCAGGATCCGCACTGCCCACCCCAATTGGGTGGCCCTAAAGGTTTTCCTCAAACGAGGTTGGCAAATCTCTCCGTATGTGGCATGATACTGTCATTACAGTAATCACTGTCATTGCTGTTACGAAGGAGAATTTAATATGTGTGAACCACAACAGCCCCAAATAATTGAAGAACGAGTGCCCACCATCGAAGTATCGGGCAAAGCCACCCGCCAACAACCGCCCAAAGCCGGCGTTGTTGTGGTTCCGGTGAGCGCCAAGGGCCCAACTCAAGAGGCTGCTTGGGCCAAATTTCAGGAAGTCACCAACGGTTTACGAACCGAAGTGGCCGAATTCGGGACAGTTGGGAATTCAATGCCTACGGAGAGTTCAGAAGAGGTTTCACGAGGATTGCGATCCGGGATTGAATTCACCGTGACCGACCACATCGAGATCGAGTTCATTCCTGCGAATTACGGTGCGATCATTCAAGCTCTTGTTGCGTGTGGCCTTCCAGTATCGGCACCTCGATTCACATATGAAGAACAATCAGAAGTTACGCCGACACTTCTGGGAGAGGCAGCTGCAGCAGCTAAAGCAAATGCCGAAGGAATTGCTCTAGGTGTGCAGAGCCGATTGGGACGACTTGTATCAATCAACGTTGGTCCCCCGACGCGCCGACGTGTGTACCGCCCTCTTAAAGAAATTGATTGGGGACTCACTCTGTCTAGCCGCATGCAAACGTTTGACTCCATGTCGCTAGTTGAGGACACACTTGAAACGTTCAACACAGAGGTTGAAGTGACTGTGGAATACGAAGTTGTTGAGATCTCTACCCTTTCGGAGGTGGCGTAATGGGATCTTTTCTTCATCAATTCAAAAAGAAGGCTAAGAAATCTATGAAAACAAATATCAAATGCATTGCGGGCGACATCGTTCCGATTGGTACAGAAATCATTGTGAACGCTGCGAACTCTGGCCTCCAGTCCGGAGGTGGTGTCTGTGGTGCAATTTTCAATGGCGCCGGAAAACAACAGTTGCAAAAAGCATGTGATGCGATTGGGCATTGCCCTACTGGGAAGGCTGTCATCACGCCTGCATTTAACCTTGAGAAGTACGGTACGCGCTACATCATCCACGCAGTTGGCCCCCAATTCAGCGCATCAAGAGCTGAAGAATGCGACACTTTGTTGGTTGATGCGTATCGATCTACTCTTCGACTTGCTGAAAGCGTTGGAGCACGTTCCATTGCAATACCAGCAATTTCGACAGGGATCTATCACTTCCCTGTCGAGCGCGCAGCTGCATTGGTAGCCGAATTGCTCACATCTGAGACATTCGATCTGGATGAGATTGTGCTGATGGCCCTTGAAAGCGACAAGATCGCTCACTACGCAGATGCTCTTGCATGAGCATCAATGAATGAGTGAAGATTGATTCTGTGAATCTCGAGGAACTGTGCGCCGTTGTCAACCGGGAGCTTGAGTCACGTGGAATCTCGGTAGCCGATGGACGAACCGCATCCGTCGTCACCCCGCGCAATGTTCGCTATTACCGAACCATCGGATTACTTCAGCCGCCTTCACGTGGCGAGGGTCGGGCTGTCTACGAGCAAACACATGTTGACGAGATCATTGAAATCAAGCGTGCCCAACACGAAGGGACAAGCCTCGAGCAACTGATAGATCAGCGCAAGAAGGTAGACCCTCGCCCCTTCAAGCCCAGAGATTTATCGTTCAATTTCAATCTCTCAGCAGCGGCCGACAATGAAACACCCTTATTGGCAAGGTTTGTTACACATTCCATCAACCGATCAGAGTTCTCCGCCCAACCTTTGAAAATCAACGAGCAATTTGGGTGGTCAATAAGACTCGGCGATTTTGTGTTGAGTGGGCCTGGGGAAACGCCTACTCAACAACAGATCAATGCAATTCAGTTGATTCTCCATCAAGACGAGTAAATGGGATTACTCCCCCACAACAAGCGGGGGGAGTTCACTCAACGAGACTTCGGCGTTCACATCCCATGCCGCAGGGATCGCAAAGATCGTGATCAGTCGCATCTGCTCCACCGTCAATGCCTCGAGACCCGCAAGTGACATTGCCTGCTGAGCTACCAACTGCTGAAACACATTGCGCACCAAGCGAGCATTTCCGCCCACTTCACGCATGTGAAGATCCATCAGATGACGAACCACAGCTCGTCGAGCGCCATCAGTGATGTCGTACTGATTCTCGACCAACAGCGATTCAAAGATCTGCATTAACTCTTTGACCGAATAATCATCAAACTGGATGGCAGTGTCGAATCGGCTACGAAGTCCGGGATTGGAATCGAGGAACTTCTCCATCTCTTTCGGATACCCAGCAACAATCACCACAATCTTTCCACGATGTTCTTCCATGAACGTGAGAATCGTCTCGATTGCTTCCTGTCCGTAGTCGCGCCCATCGACATCAAGGCTGTACGCCTCATCAATGAAGAGAACTCCCCCCAGAGCTTTCTCACAGATGTTCTTTGTCCGGATCGCCGTTTGACCGATGTAGCCACCGATCAGTTCTGCACGGCCTACTTCGACAACATGCCCCTTCGACAGAAGGCCGATGTCCTTGTACAGACGTCCGACGAGACGTGCCACTGTTGTCTTACCTGTTCCGGGGTTGCCACTAAACACCAAGTGCGGAGACGCTTGCATCACAGGAAGGCCAGCAGCCTTGCGCTTCTTCGCAACCGTCTGCTGTGCAATCAACCCACGCACCATGTACTTCACCGACTGCAAGCCAACAAGAGCATCAAGTTCGTGCAACACAGTACGCATCACCTTCTGCTCCTTTACTTCTGTCTGCTTGCGTTCAGCCTTTTCTCTCTCAATACGGCGATTGATGCGTTCCACGTACTGCATCGCTTCTTGCCACAGACGCAACGAATCGTTGATGACTTCCACCAAGAACTCTTCGCGCAAACCAGCAAGCGACAAGTTGCACTCCACATAGATCTTGAACTCGGAATCCCCGCCTAAGTTGTGACCACGAAACTGCACACGTGCAAACACTGATGAGTGATTCTTTCCATCAGCCCACTTGTTCATCGTTGTTAACTCTGCATCAGACAAAAGGTATGCACTTGACACCTGAATGCAGAGTGCACGCGCACCACTAAAACGATCAACAAATAACACGCGACCCATTGCTCCTGTTGGACCATCAGCATCGGGATACTTCGTCGGACTGAAGTAGCCGTTCTTCCCCTGGAGGACGCGGTCTACATCAGACACATTTCCGATCTTCCCCATTGCTGACACGATTGTTGTTTCAATACTCATTTATTCTCTTTCTCTTTCTTCTTCACTATCGATGGGCAATAAGGCATTACATCGGATTCACGTCATGGGCTCCCATCAGGGACAAAGCAATGTCCACAAGAGTTGTCTCGTCATAAAACTTCATCTCGCCGTCGGGTTGACGTACTTGTCCATTCAGTGCATTGCGCCAACGCGTTGGAATCTGATCGAATCCATACAGTGCACCAGCGAGCGCACCAGTAACAGCACCAACCGTGTCGGCATCATCGCCCAGGTTCACTGCAGTCGTGACAGCTTCTTCAAAACTTGACGTGTTGCGCAGCGCCCACACAGCTTGTGCAAGACAGATCAATGACAGACCATTTGACATCTCACCAGCATCTTCAGGAGTCCAATCGCCTGTCAGGAAATTTTCGAACGCATTCCTTCGTGATGGTCCGACATTGGCATGAACGCGTCCAAGGACTTCTTCGATGTGAACACCTGTGATGAGGCGATAGATGATGTCGGCTGCAACCAAGGCACTATTCCCCGCCCAACCGTCGTAGTGCGTCAAGTGTGATTGAACAACTGCTGCCCTGCGCACCCAAACAGAATCACGACCGACTCCTGCAAGCGCAACAGGCGCAACACGCATGAGAGAACCGTTGCCAGCCGTTTTTCCTGTTTCGTCGTGCACCTTTCGAGCTGCCGTTGCGAAATTGGGTAAAGACAACACGGCACGCGTGCCATTACCGATGTCAGTTGCACCGAGGCTCCATGCCTTGAAGTGATCCCAGATTCTCTTCGGTTCACATTCTCCGTCGGCAGCGATCAGTGCTTCTGACAAGGCCAATGCCATCTGAGTGTCATCGGTGAATTCACCCGGCGCCCAATCGAAAGCACCGCCACCAATCATTTCGCCTCTGCCGTCCAATACGGGCTTCGGGAATGTCGAGCGATACAGACCTGCAGGTCGGAATTCAAATGGAGCTCCGAGTGCGTCTCCAACGGCTAGTCCTATAAGAGAACCCACCCCTGCATTTATCTGCTTTTTGGTGAGAACTGAGTGATTCCTGCCGCCGAAGAAATAGGTCATGTATGTGGTCTCCTGTCGAAGTTTTTCGCCCCGCAGGGCCTGCGGGGCTGAGGAGTATACATTCTTTAGTTTTTTCGGTTTCTGGACATTCCGAGAGAGCAAAACCCTTTATTTTCAACGAGTTTCACCATGAGATGCAGTGAGTCCATTTTCTAATAGGTCGGACAATCACCTTCATCGGAGTGCTGTCGCGCGGCATATCCGCAGTTGTCGCAGATCTCTTCGGAATCATCTTCATATGAATCTCGAACCGCCCGGGCCTTCTTCGTCGCCCGCTTGTATCCCAGGTAGTAACTGAACAACCCCATTGGTTCTCCTTTGTATCTTTCGACTGTCTAACAAATGGGTGTGGGGAAATCTGAAACACCCCTCCCATACCGTTGCAGTTAGTCGCAGGAGGTGAACATGGGCAAGTTGTTTTGGTGGACCGCAATGATCATCATCTGGGGAATCTTCTTTCCCGTTGTCCTCATCATTGTGATCGGCATTCTTCTTGCATTCATGATGGGTGGCGGCGCATAAGTCACGCAATCGTCAACAAAATCTATGAGGGAACAATGACCAATCAGAAGTTCATTTCATGTTGCGGCCCCGGGGAATGGGTGGTGTGCAACTGTCTCTCCGAACGCAATCCTTTTCTTTCGCCCATCCAAGCAGAGAGCACTTCTGATTCAGGCGAAACTGACGAATTGGCGAATCCCTCTGACACTGCATAAACAGTTGCCCCGCTTAGCGCTGGGGACTTACTGCATTTCACAATGTGCGCAGAAGGAGGGAGTCAGGACGACTGCCAACGTCCGAAGGCTCCAATCTTTTGTCTTTGAAAGTTCTACTTTCCGTCACCAAAAACGTCTGATGAACCATTCTTGTAGTCGAGACCAAATGGATCGTTGTACACATCACCATCAATTCGATAAGTGACCCCTGGTTCATATACCCATCCGCGGCTTCTGTTCGGGTCATACGGCACAGATTTCAAAATGGACGTGATCATATTCAGATCAATGATTTGACGTTTGCACTGCTCATATGTCAATTCTCCAACCCGTGTAAGCCCCATTAGTTGTTCATACTCTGTGGGCGAATCCTTCATCAATTTGCAATACATTCTGATACCAGACTCAAAAGCTATGTATTCATTCATCTTGTCCATTGATTCAAAGGATTTGTAGAGAGGTTTTGAATCTCCGGATTGTCCTGCATTCCAAGAGTCCTGAACACAACCTTCAAGGGTGTTGCTGACAGCTCCAACCTCAATATTGTAAGCACACCATCCTTCATACATAGGCAAATGATCGGCCAGGACCTCACTCTTAACCGCACACCCGGCTGCCCCTACAAAAACAAAAGCAGATACCAACATCATCTTCACTCTCAACATTTCCGTTCTTCCTTCTTATTCACAGTTGTAATTTCTGGCCGCGATATCACTACCATCTGGGCAAGTAGCACCAATATCCCCGCATGAACGCATCAAATTGGATGAAATTGAAGACGACTGCTGAACCGCAAAGTCATAGCCGTAGTCGTCTTGATATAGAACTGCTTCATACAAACTTCCCATCAGATCCGACATTGCGTTGATTTCACCTGAGACACGGAACGACGCATTATTTGCAATAGACGCCAATTGTTGTTGAAGCTTCGCAAAAACAGATGCATAAGGATTACCGAACATGTCGAAGTTGTCTACAGCTGCTTGTACACCGTCAGCATTTGACTGGACTATTGCAATCGAGTTGAAGCAAGCATTTTGATCAATCTCAAGCGAAGCCACATCAACGGTTGTAGCCGGCGCCTCTGTTGTTGGTGGAGAGGCATCCACGATGTTCGATGAGGGATAAGTCGAATAACTACTAACAGTTGACTCACTTACTTCACCACAGGCCAATAAAAGTGTTAAACCTGCAGCTGTAAAAACCCGAAGAATAGTTGTTGAACCGACCCGCACTCTTGAAACAATAGCCGCTTATTCATCTCACCAAATCAGCCGCCGCGCTTAACGGCGGCGTCCACTTCTTTCACGATTGCATTCACAAAGCTCGATACTGACGCTGGTGGGTTCATCTCCACGCACACATCCAATTGCTTCTTCGCCAGCGATGCCTGTTCCAGGAAGCGGAAATACACGATGCCCAAGAAGCAATGCGCATCGGGATACTCCGGGTCAACCTCTTGCGCCTTCGTCAAATCAGTCACCGCAGTAATCAACGCCAATTGCTTCACATCACCAGTGGCATTGCGTGCCGACAATGTCAGCAGCCAACTGCGATACGTGAGTGCCTCCACGTTGTCGGGCTCGAGTTTCAACACCTGGCTGTACAACTCAATGGCCTTCGATGGGTCAACAAAGTTCAGCTGTCGTGCAGTCGACAACAACACCGCAGTGCTTTGTTCAATACCACCCGTTGCAGACTCCCCTGGCAAACGCTGGCCTGAGAATTGCGCCACCGAAACACCGCTTCCTATTGCAAGAAGAAGAACAGCCACAATGGCCACAATGCGCTTGCGCAATGGAGTCACTCGTAACGGTTGGCGCTTTGCAATGCCTTCTAGTTCACGAGTAATTGCTGCGGTGCGCGACACATATCCATCACGCAACGTCTCATAGTCAGCGTCATCAATGTCGCCTGCTTCGCGTTCACGTTCAAGATCTCGCAAAGAGTTCAGCAAGAATTGCTGTTCATCGCGCAGTTCGTCAGACATCACACGTTCTCATCGTCAGTGGGATCAACGCCCACACCATCAGCCAACAGTTTGTTCACCAATGCGAAGTCATCGCCGGTAGCGCCAGCAGTGTTCTGCCTGCGCCATTTACGAAATGCCATCGCAAGCCCTGCCACTGCACACACCAATACGGCAATGGGCAACACCCACACCAAAGAATCAAGACCCGTCGCACGTGGCACCAAGAGAATTTTCGCATTAAACGACTGCGCAATACTGCCGATGATTTCGGTGTCAGTTTTCTCGCCCGCAGCTACTTCACGCGCCACTTGCTTGCGAATTGCTTCTGCAGCCGACGCACGAGAAACAAACACGCTCTCACCGTCACATGTTGGGCACGCAACACGCTTTGTAATCGCATCAATGCGATCACCCTGTGTCAATGGGCCTGTGTCGCGCGTGGTGCCCACAGCCAACAAGCTCACTGTGATCAGAGCCATCAGCATCCACATCGGCCACGACTTCAGCTTCTTCACGACTGCCCCGCATACTGACGCTTGAGTTCATCGACTCGAGTCGTGAGGAAGCCCTCGGTGAGTGCACCCAAGATGCGCACGCGCACATATCCATCAGGGTCCATCACCCATGTCTCGGGCACTTTCGCCACGCCGAATGCAACGGAGATGGCGCCGTCGTCATCGCGCACTTTGCCCCAGTCGCCACCGTTGCTGGCAAAGAATGCCCTCACTGCTTCGTCGGTGTCATCGTTCACGATGGTGTACAGCTCGACAGGGTCATCGCTGCCCTTTTGTGCTTCCGCATACTTCACCAACACGGGGTGCTCTTGGCGGCATGGCACACACGTGCTGTTGAAGAAGTTGAACACCACCCAACTTCCCTTGCGACGAGACAAATCAAAGGTGCCGCCATCAATCAAGGTGCTCTTCACTGCTGGTGCAGGCTTGCCCAACAACGGTGACTCTGCCGACTCCGTGCCGCCAGGGTTTGCAAATGCCAACAACACCAAGAACGCCACCATCAATGCGCCCACTGCTCCAGCAACAAACCGCACCACCGGCCGCTTCTGAGGTGCGCCCGTTTCTTCGGCTTCAAGCATCGGCGTATCGCTCATGCATCCACCGCTTCAGGAACACGAGCAGACGTCGGGTCTGTTGGGCGACGACGTCGACCAGGGAATGCAGACAACAACGTGCCAAGACCCATGAGTCCGCCACCAATCCACAACCACATCACCATCGGCTTAATAAACACCTTGATCTTGGCTGCATCACTCGTCACCTTCACAGGCGGCTCAAGCGTGAGATACAAGTCGTAGGCAAACGATGTCTTCACCGATGGCGTTCCGATGTTCATGCCCATCGCTTTGTACTTGCTCACTGCCGGCGCATACGCCTGACCACCATCAATGCTCACAAGCGCAGCTATCTCGGTGCGACGATCATCGGTGGTTTCGCGGAAACCAATCAGTTCAAAGGTGTGTCCGCCATAGTTCGCAACAACGCCCTTTTTCAGCGACAACTCTTGGCTGTGTGTGTAGCTATTTGATGCAGCAAGCGCAACCGCGATGAGAATGACACCGATGTGCACCACCATGCCGCCGTTCGCACGACCCACGAAACCGCGCCAACCCTGACGACGTGTGGCCAACACCAACTGACGCAATGCAGCGCCACCGGCGAAACCGCCAAGAGTAAATGTGAGCAGCGATGCAAACCCTGTTGCACCCAACACCACAGAGAATGCCAACGCAGCAATGCCAGCCCACGCAGGCCAGAACAAACGTTGCTGTAGCAACTCTCCCGACGCCTTACGCCACGGCAACACCGGCGCGACGCACATGAGGAACAACAACACAAGACCAGTGGGCACTGCCAACTTGTCGAAGAACGGCTCGCCAACAACTAACTGACGATCTTGCAGTGCTTCCACCACCAATGGAAACACCGTGCCCAGCAACACCACAAAGGCGAACACACTAAAGACCACGTTGTTGGCAAGGAATGCACCTTCACGTGACAACGGAGAGTCGATAGTGCCTGGTGAACGTAATTGGTCACCGCGCCACCCAATGAGCCCCACCGACACCACAACGATGAGTGCAAAGAAGGACAACAGGAACGGTCCGATGTCGGAATCACTAAATGCGTGAACGCTGTTCAAGATGCCTGAACGTGTGAGGAATGTTCCGAGAATGGTGAGACTGAATGTGGCCACCAACAACGACAAGTTCCACACGCGCAACATGCCGCGACGTTCTTGCACCAACACCGAGTGAATGTATGCAGTCGCTGTTAACCACGGGATGAACGATGCGTTCTCCACTGGGTCCCATGCCCACACGCCGCTCCAGCCCAACACTTCGTAGCTCCACCACGAACCAAGGATGATGCCGAGTGTAAGGAAGCCCCACGAAATGAGAGCCCAGCGGCGAGTTTCAACAAGCCAACCTTCACCCACGCGACCCGTGATGAGCGCACCCATGGCGAATGCGAATGGCACTGTCATGCCGACATACCCGAGATACAGAATCGGCGGATGGAACACCACCAGCACGTGGTTCTGCAACAACGGGTTAGGGCCAGGGCCATCAAAAACGCCAGGTGCCCCAAGAACAAACGGGTTCGCGGGGCCCAGTGTGAGAAGGAAGAAGAAAATGGTGACGAAGAACATCGTGGCCATCGCCCAACCCACCATGGGGTCGTTCATCTTCTTGCGGTACTTCACCACCACACCAACAGAAAGACCAGTGAGTGTTAACACCCACAACAAAATGGAGCCTTCAAGAGCGCTCCAGATTGCGGTGAAGTTGTACAGCGCCGGCGTGCTCTTTGAGCCCACCTTTTGTACGTACTCCAAGGTGAAGTCGCGATTGATAAGTGCAATCTCCATTGCGACGAAAGCGCCAATTGCACCGGCACAAGCAAGGTATGCAAACCGCGGCACAAGACGAAGAACTCGTGCGTCGTTACTGCGGGTGCCGGAGATGGCGGCAAACATGCCGAAGACTGCGGCAACGAGCCCCACAATTAAGGAGGCGCGTCCGAGTGGGCCGCCTATCCCTCCGACACCGAACATGCGGCTGCCTCATTATTTGCTTCGTCGAGACGAGTTTCGTTCTTCTCGACATATTGATTGCTGTGCTTCACTTCGATGCGATCGCTCTCCAGCACACCATTCACCACGCGACCATGCGCGACCACAGGAATGCATTCTTGGAACACGCCGCCCGGATCGCCGAGGTACTTCACGGAAATCTTTTTTGCATTGAACGTCATAGAGAACTCAGTGGAGCCGTCCACACTCTTGACGGAGTACTGCTCCACAATGCCCTGCACACGCACACGACGATCATCGGTGCATCCTTCTCGAGAACCCACTTCGTCCACATTGCAGTAGTAGTCAATGGCAGTCGTAAGAAACTGAGTAACAACCACGCCACCAGCAATGAGTGCAACAACAATGAATGCAATCGGTGCCCACTTGCGCTTCTTCTTCGCAGGTGACGCAGCATCACCCGAAGTGCGAGGTGTCAGGTCCACGGCATTTCCTCGGATGTTGCATTGCGAGACAACTCACGTCCGCGACGAATCACGAAAGCTGCATACGCACCGATTGCAACGAAGGTGAGAACCCAACTGCCGATGATGAAACTTGCGTCTTCCATTAGCTCACTGCCTCTTCACGTCGCGCTTCGATTGCTGCATCAAGACCACGATTCTCCATTGCATCTTCCAACGCCAAAGAGCGCTGACGATGAATCACAAGCCATAAGAACAGCAAGGTGAACGAAATCAAACCGAAGAAGAGCGAGAACAGCATCAGGCCGTCCATGTGCACATCGGTGCCACCCGTTGCAACAGTGGCTTCTTGATGCAACGAGCGCCACAAACGCACGCTGAAGTGCACGAGCGGAATTTCAAGAATCGCGAGGAGTGCAAGAACGGCAGAACGACGCGCGCGCTGGCGATGTGTGCCACCTAAACGGCGCACAGCCAAGTAACCGAGATAGGTAATAAAGAGGAACGCGGTACTGGTAAGTCGTGCATCCCATACCCAGTAGGTGCCCCAACTCAGGCGGCCCCACAAACTGCCGGTCACCAAAGAAACCGCAACGAAGAGAACGCCAATCTCGCCTGCTGCGCCAGCGAAGCGATCCCAAATGAGAGAACGGTTGCGCGATGAGAGATAAATCGCGGAACACGCAGCTGTCATTCCGAAGGCGATGTAGGCCACCCAGATAGACGGCACGTGCACGTACATAATGCGAACGGAGCTGCCCTGGTCTCTGTCTTCAGCGGAAAAAACGAGACCCAAGAGAGCAAGAAATGCCATCGAGGCAATTGTGAGGATCCCGAGAATGCGGGTGTTTCGAGTTCCGGTTCCGCGTGGGGAGGCAACAGCAGAATTCACGCCCCAAGTCTTACCTGCCAAACCCCCCGAGGGAAATCGGCTACTCGTCGACGAGAGGGCCAAATGCCACAGAACCCACCACGGCGAAGATCACAGCAAAGACCGCCAGCAGCAGAATCCAGGGCCAGCCCTCTGACACCTGGGCGCCGCCACTGCCAAAAGCAGCCTCGGTGGCGCGCGTTGCCCCAATAAGGACAGGGGCAACCACCGGCAACAACAAAAGTGGCAACAGGGTCTCTCGTCCTCGTGCACCAGCGGCGAGTCCGCCATACAAGGTGCCCACGCAGGCAAGTCCGACCGTGGCAGTGAGCAGTGTGACAATCGCCTCGGCGAACCCCACAAGGCTCATTTCCACCCCGTAGAGCACAACTGCTGTGCCCACGAGCAACAACTCGAGCGCAAACAACTGCACCATGAGCGCCAATGACTTGCCGATGAAGATCGCCGACGGGTCAACACCTGCGACGCGCAATGCATCAAGTGCACCATCAGCCGACTCAACTGCAAATGTGCGTTGAATGACAACCAACATCGAGAACAACGTTGCCAACCACACGAGACCCGGTGCCACGCGTTGCAAGATGCCTTCGTTGTCGAGGGCGAACGCAAACAACACCATGATGATGGCGGCGAACGGTGCCACTTGATTCACAAGAATGCGACTGTTCCATTCAATGGTGAGATCTTTGCGCGCAACAGCAAATGCCACACGACGACGTTGTTCGAACGTACTCATCGCGCACCACCGCCATCAACAGTCACAGTGCGCGTTGCCAAACCTGCAGCGCGTTCACTTTCATGACTTGCCAACACCACTGTTGCGCCTGCTGCAACCGCATTGCGCAACAACGCATCAAGTTCATCGCGACCCGCAGCATCGAGCCCCGCGTGTGGCTCATCGAGCAACCAAATCTCTGCGCGACGCACTATGAGACTGGCCAATGCCGTACGACGACGTTGCCCGGCCGACAACTGCCCTGCTTTCACTTTCGCTAAACGACCATCAACGCGCATGGTGCTCATAGCGTTTGCGACTTCTTCTTGTGAAGCGCCAACCGTCGATGCCCAGAACTGAATGTTCTGCTCGACTGTGAGATCGAGATACAAACCATTCGTGTGACCCAGCAAACCGACACGCGTACGAATGTCCTGTCTATTCGTCGCAAGGTCGATACCCAAGATGCTCCCCGTGCCGCGCTCGATGGGCATCAAGCCTGCGCACACACGCAACAGTGAGGTTTTGCCCGCGCCGTTTGGCCCTTGCAGCAAAAGAATTTCGCCGCGCTGCACACTGAGGCTCACGCCCGCCAGCGCAGGGAAAGAACCCAGCACCGCCACTACTCCTTTGAGTTCAATGACGGTTTCCATGCGCCCGCCACGCTAGTGAACACCAGAGCGAGACAACAACGCGCCAGTAGGGTCAGTTCTGTATGGATTCCACGGATATCAAGGCACTGAAGCGCCAGCAGCGCATCAATTCCGGTCTTGACCTCGTGGGCAAGACCCTCATTTCCGCTGGCGTTCTCCTTCTTCTCTTTGTGGCGTATCAGTTGTGGGGTACGGGCCTTGCTGAACGCCAGGCACAGAACAAACTCAAATCGCAATTCGTCACCAAGACCACAATTGCTGCGTCATCAACAGATGCGCCGACCACCACGACACTTCCCCCTGCCCCTGCAAAAGGCGACGTTGTTGCCCAGATCGTCATCGACAAAATCAACGTCGACAAGTTCGTCGTTGCTGGCGTGGGATACAAAGAACTGGAAAAAGGTCCAGGGCTCTTTGCTGGCTCACCGCTCCCCGGCCAATTGGGCAACGTGTCTCTTGCAGGACATCGCACAACCTTCGGTGCACCGTTTGGACGCGTCAACGAACTTGTTGAAGGCGACCGCATCGTGTTGCAGACATCACGCGGTGAATTCGTGTATCTCGTGACAGGCCCGCCCACCATTGTGCAAGCAACTGATGTCGATGTGATTCGCACCGTCGATCCCGCTCGCGCCATTCTCACTCTTGTCACATGCCATCCAAAGTGGACATCAGAAAATCGCATGATCATTTCAGCCGAGCTTGTGAAAGAGATTGCTCCGCAAAAGCCCACTGTGTTCGTCGCCGAAACAGATGAGCCAGAAGTTGTTCTCTCTGAAGGCTGGTTCCATGATCCATCTGCATGGCCGATGGTGATTCTGTTTGCATTCCTACTGATTGCGATTGCTGGCATTGCCCGCTGGTGGGCCGGAAAGAAATGGCGCGCGGTCATTGTCTACCCCGTGGCTGCTGTTGTGTTTTTGCCGACTTTGTTCCTGTTCTTTGGCTATCTCACACGATTGCTGCCCACGAATCTGTAACCGCTGGTTGAATCTCGAGGCATTCGCCTACCCTTTAGGAGATGAATAGCCCTCAGCATGACCCTGTGAGAGCGCGACGCGAACGAGTCGCCCACCTCAACTTGTTGGCTAACCGCATCGGCTATCTCTTCTATGCACTCGCCATCAGCAGTTTTGTCATGGCATATGCCTTCGGCTTCAAGGGACCACTCGTCACGTTCGTGATTGTGTGTCTCATTATTGGTTCCATTCTCCTCGCACCATCCATCGTGATTGGTCATGCAGTGAAGGCTGCTGAGCGCGAAGACATTGAGAACGGTCTCTAAGCGGTGTCCACAGATCGTCGTCGTCAAATTCTCGACGTAGCACTCAAGGCGTTCTCCACCGCCGGTTATCACGCGACATCGATGAACGGCATTGCTGATGCTCTCAACATCACAAAGCCCGTCGTGTACCAATACTTCGATTCAAAGCGCGCTCTCTATCTCGAACTGCTCAAAGACGTCGGCGAAGATCTTCTCTCGAGCGTGACTACATCCATCTCTTCTTCGGGTGAGCCACGTGTGCAAGTCGAGCAAGGCATGATCGCCTACTTCACGTGGGTCGACAAGAACCGCGATGCATTTGCTTTGTTGTTTGAAAGCTCCGCTCGAGTTGATGATGAGTTCGAAGACATCGTGAGCGAATTTGAAGAAGGCGCTGCTCGAGCCATCTCGCCGTTCATTGCGGTCAACGTTGCCCAAGAAGACCTTTACGCCTTTGCCATCGGCATTGTGGGTATGGCGGAAGCTGTGAGTCGACAGGTCATTAAGTCGGGCAAGCCCTTCCAGCCCGATTCTCTCGGCCGCAGTCTCGCAGTCATGGCATGGGGCGGATTGCGCTCCATCGGTCAGCATTAGAATTACGCCATGCCGAATCCCGGAGAGCACCACCCAGCGTTTGAGGAGTATTGCGAATGCATCTTCGAATTACGCGAGGACAATCTCGAAGTTATTCAAGCGCGTATCGCTGACCGCCTCCGTGTGTCGCGGCCTTCCGTATCAGAAATGATCAAGCGTCTTCTCGAAGAAGGCCTCATTGTCGTGAACGACGGGCACATCACTCTCACCGACGATGGTGAAGTACTTGCGCAACGTGTGGTTCGCCGTCATCGTCTTGCAGAACGTTTCATGACCGACATCTTGGGTCTGTCGTGGGCCTTGGCACACCGTGAAGCGGGTCGTTGGGAACACGTGATGTCCGATGCCGTCGAAGACGCCATGCGTATCAAGTTGGGCAACCCCACTACTTGCCCACACGGCAATCCCATCCCTGGGTCTGGGTATGTTCCCCCCGTTGCCACGAAATTGAAGAGCCTCACCGAAGGACAGCACTTCATCGTGTCGCGCATTCCTGAAGAACTTGAGTTTTCCCCGGGAATGCTTGAGTTTCTCGAGAAGACAAACCTCATGCCTGGTATGAGTGGTGTAATCGGCGCCACAACCGCAGCAGGCGACATGACCGTTACCGTTCATGGCACAGACATCACTGTCGAAAAGTTCGCCACCGAGCGAATCCTCGTCACTGTCTAACTCTCACAACACATCGGAGCCCCACGATGAAGAACTCAGCCCGCCTTCTGACAATTGGTCTTCTTGCTGTTTCTGTGAGCTCATGCTCGACGCAGATTCTCACCACGACCACCACACTTCCCGGTGTTACAACATCAACGACAATCCCCACACCGTCGGGAACATCGCTGGAACTCTTAGAGCAACTCGGGACTGTTATTCAGGGACTTGGCCAAGCAATTGTCGACAAAGACAGCGCGACGAAGAATCGCGCAGTGGCTGAAACAAATGCGATCTGGAAGGTGCTGGAGCCACAGCTTCAAGAATCCGGCGTTGACCTTGTGGAAGATGTCAGCAAGATTGTGAACTTCGTGAACGTTTCTGTGAAGCGCACTCGCCCCGCTGACGCCGACAAAGCCGTGCGGTACCTCGCGCTGATCATGGAATCAGCCCCCACACTTCTGCAGTAGTTAGCACCTGCCATACTTCTGCAATGAAGAAGTTTCTGGTTCGGTCAGCTCTTGTCGGAGCAATCATTTTGTTTGCTGGGTGCGGAAGTTCTGCCAGCACCGTCTCGGAAACCATTGTCCCCGAAGCCGATGCGGGTTTCTACAGTTCTGAATACCCCTCTGAGGTTCAAACAACTTTTGTCAACAGTTGTGTCGCTAACGGCGGAGACACCACAACGTGTCAATGTGTCTTTGACTACATCGCCGATCAGGTTTCATTCGAACGATTCACGGCAATCGAAACTGAGATCAGAGATGGCGCTGGTGCTGACGAATTCCCCATCTTCAGTAACGCTTATGAAAGCTGTGCTGAATAACTGAGTTACAGCATTGCATTCGGCAATGGCTGCTGGTGCACGATTGACAAGCTGCGTGTTGAGCGCGTGAGCGTCACGTACAGCAAACGCAGACCTTGCGGGTCTTCTGCGACAACTGCTGCAGGCTCCACCACAATCACATCGTCAAGTTCTAAGCCTTTTGCCATGGTGGCAGGAACGATGGACAAGTCTTGATCTAATCCCGCAGCACGTGCCAGACCATGTTTGATACCAGCTGTGTTCAAAGCGTTGGAGATTTCCTCGATGGAATCTTCTGCACAAATGATTGCTGCACGACCGCCACCACGAGCAGTGACATCAGCAGCGCATGCGACAACAGCGTCAACAAGCGATGCCCCGGCTGCAACAGGAATGATTGCGGGGCCTTCATCACCTTCACGCACACTGCGTGGTGCACGCAATCCGGGTGTTGCCGCCAACATCACTTTGTCGGCAAGTTCCATAATCTGCGCAGGGATGCGATAGCCAACAGAGAGACCCACAACGCGGGGGTCTTTCTTTGTTGGAAGATGTTCCAACACATCGTTCCAGTCATTGGCAGCCAATGGCCCCGTTGCCTGAGCGATGTCGCCCACCACAGTCATTGAACCACTGAGTGAGCGGCGGGTGACCATACGCAATTGCATTGGTGTGAGGTCTTGCACTTCGTCGACCACGATGTGGCCATACGTACGAATCTCATCAGCATCATCGATCTTGCCGTTCCGGCGAGGCTTGGGCCCTAACAAGTGACGGGCCTCATCGAGCAATGCAGCATCAGCAGTTGTCCAACGAACATCGGCGACTGATTCTGAACGTTCGCGATGCAACAATAGATATTCAGATTCAGGAAGAATGCCCTGGGCCGCAAGTTTGAGAAGTGCCTTTGAGCCAAACAAATCATGCAGTAATTGTGTGGGTGTCAACAACGGCCACATGCGCTCGAACACAGCGCGCATTTCTGGCAGTTCGCGCAATGATTCGCGTACATCTTCGGCTTCCGCACCGCTACGAACGGTGGCAGCCATCGCCGACCACACTTCGTTCTCGACGAAACGACGCCCTGCGTTATGGCGATGGAAACGACGACGCGCAGCCTTCACAATGTTGACCGACTCTTCAACGCGCAATCGTGCGTATCCGGTGCCATAGGGAAGCACCACGTCTTCACGCAATGGACGCTCACGATCAGTGATTGCTTTGTCGATGACGCGAGCAATCTTCTTTTGGCCCTTCACACGTGCAATATCTGATGATTCACGACCACCGAAAGTTGCATCGGGAATGAGGTCCGCCAAGATCACTTGTTCAACACCAGCTTCACCCAAGGAAGGCAACACACGTTCGATGTAGCGCAGGAAGATGCGGTTTGGGCCAATGACCAACACGCCTTGATCTTCGAGAGGGAAACGATGTGTGTACAGCAAGTACGCGGCGCGGTGTAGCGCAACAACTGTCTTGCCCGTACCCGGACCACCCTGCACCACCAACACTCCACCTTGCGGTGAACGAATGATTTCGTCTTGTTCAGACTGAATGGTCGCAACGATGTCGCCGAGTTGACCAGTACGGCTCTTGCCCAGTGCAGTGAGCAATGTGCTGTATCCGCGCAAACCTTGACGAGGATCTTCGCCGCCTAAGCCTTCATCATGGCCAATGCCAAGATGACCTTCACCAAAGAGTTCGTCTTCTAACGCCAAGAGACGTGCGGACTCAACAACGAAGTGACGACGACGCAACAACCCCATCGGCTCACGACCGGTTGCCCGATAGAACGGCTCTGCAACAGGTGCACGCCAGTCGACAACAACTGGTTCACGGTTTGCATCTGCAACAGCAAGACGTCCGATGTGGAACGCTTCAATCTCATCGCCTTCATCTGCTGTGCGATCAATACGGCCAAAAACTAAAGCTGCATCACCGAGCTCTAATTGCTCAAGACGGTGCACCAGGTTTTCGTCAAATACGTTGCGCTCAAGCCGCGCTTGAAATGTGCCACCAGGACCTGACGACGTGAGCTCACGGATTTTCATCGCTCCGGTTTTGCTGGCTTCGAGACATTCATACGCGAAAACGATGTAGGCCTGCTCTTCTGCCATCTCGGGATGCTGTTGGGTCATGGACGCCAATCGCTTTCGCTAAAAACCACCCGTTTTCGGGGTCTAGACATGCTATCGGCGTACACATCTCCCACACGCGGGACACCCGACTGCACATTCATCCCAATGTTCGGCACAATCCCCGCCCGCAATACAGGCCAACAACACAGGAGATTCACCATGAAACCAACCCATTTCCGAGCCTTTCCATTCCTCGTTTCCTTTGCCGCATTTTTTGTGGTGATTCCTCTTCACCACTCACCCACCGTCTGGGCGCAGGGTTCTGGCTCTGGCAGTACAAACGGTGATGCCATCGAAGCTCAAGTTCGTTTTGATGCGCCACCGAAAAGTGACGGGTGCGTGTGGGAAACAGTCAGTGGTATTGATCCATTAACGGTGCAAAACAGTGACGCCACAACAACACAAGAGACCCTGTTCTACAAAGCATGCGGCAACAAGATTGTGGGATATCAATGGATTCGTACCGATGCACCCACACGAGTTGCAGAAACGGCTGCGAGCAAAGTCTCACGACTCGTCCCCACATTGTTGATGCGTACATCACCACCAGCGAATCGCATGGTTGTCGGTGTTGGTACGTGGTTTTGGGTTCCCAAACTTGTGTGGAAGCCCATCAGTGTCACCGCATGGATACAAACTCCAGGAGGTCCTATTTCTGTGACGACCACTGCAACACCAAACACATTGCTCTATTCCCCGGGCAATGGATCAGCACCCGCATCGTGCACCGGGCCTGGTCGTGAATGGACACCATCAGTGGGTGACTCAGCATCAACACCATGCATGTACACCTACCGATCGGCATCGCACACACAATCAGTGCGGACGTACAACACGAAAATGTCAATCAGATGGAAGGTGACATGGCGTTCCAGCCTCGGTCTTCGTGGCTCTCTCCCCAGCATCACCACCGGATTACCCATGAAAGTTCGTGTTCTTGAGCTGCAAGCGTTGTCTCGATGACCACGTAACCAATTAGCCTTGCAACGTACTTCTGAAAGGCCCCTCATGAACGACGACAAGGACCGCTTCCTCCTCGACCGCCGCTACACAGCAGCAATCGAGAATCTCGAGGACTCCACCATCGCCACACTTGCTTCCGCTTTGGAGGGTGAACTCAAAGATGCCTTTGCTCGTCTTGTGGGACTCTCCGACGGTGCATTCGAAGATCAAGCATCACTTGGCGCACAAATCCGTGATGGCATCGCTAAGCGTCGCGTTGCTCATGACAGTGGCGTCATCCTTGCTGAACCATGCACACAGTGGTCGATTGAACAGTTGGGTGATTCTTCTGAAGACCCCACTCTTGAAGAATTGAATGATCTTCTTCCAAAAGCAATTGAGAAGTTTGGCCTCGATGCCGTTCACCTCATGGTGATCCAGTACTCACGTTCACTCAAGGGTTTCCGTCAACTTGTTGCCGCTGACGAGCGCTTCGCAGTGCAATCAGCTGTTGCCAACATGGGCGTGCTTGAAAAGGACGAAGCGGAACAGGCTGCAAAGCGTGAAGCACGCAAGGCTCGTAAAGCAGCAGAGGCTGCAAAGAAGGCCAAACAGCAAGGAAAGCGTCGCTAAGACTCTTCCCTGGTGGCTACTCGCGAGCAGTTAGCCAAAGAACACGGTGGCAACATCGTCGTACAGCGACAAGTCGACGTGGCGAGTTTTGCCCACCACCTCGGATAGTGGCACGTGGACAATCTGCTCGTTTCGCACACCCACCATGGTGCTGCATTCACCGGCGTGCAGTGCTTCAACAGCTGCAATACCCAAACGTGTTGACAAGACACGATCAAATGCATTCGGCGTTCCACCGCGTTGCACATGACCAATCTGCACCACTCGAGTTTCAAAGCCAGTGCGCTCTTCGATTGCGTGAGCAACTTCCACACTGATGCCACCGAGCCGTGGTCGGCCAAACGGATCTAGGTCGTAGCGAGGCTCAGGCATTGTGCCCTCTTTCGGCATTGCACCTTCGGCCACGACAACAATGGATGCATACCGACCACGTGAATGCTTTCGCTTCACTTCATTTGCGATGTCGTCGATGTCGAAAGGGCGTTCGGGAATGAGAATTGCAGTGGCGCCACCAGCAATACCGGCATACGTTGCGATCCACCCCGTGTCACGTCCCATGACTTCCACCACCATGACGCGGTCATGACTTTCTGCGGTGGTGTGCAAACGATCAATTGCATCTGTTGCAATTTGCACTGCAGTGTGGAAACCGAAACACACGTCTGTTTCAGCAATGTCGTTGTCGATTGTTTTTGGAACACCAACGATTGGAATACCGACATCTTCGTTCAAGTGTGATGCGACCCACAATGAACCATTGCCACCGATGACAATCAATGCATCAACGCCCATGTCGGCGAGATTTTGTTTGACCTGTGCGGGACCATCGGGCAAGTCGTACGGACTACCGCGCCGTGTACCGAGAATCGTGCCGCCACGAGGCAAGATGCCCGCGAGTCGAGCAACTGTCAGTTCGGTGGAGCGTTTCTCAAGCACGCCATCCCATGCATCAAGAAACCCAACGACGGAATCGCCGAAATCGTTGATCGCTTTACGAGTTACCGCACGAATCACAGCGTTCAGACCTGGACAATCTCCGCCACCAGTCAGTACACCAATCCTCATATGGCGAGACTAACTAGCCAACAGGAGGCGGTGGCACCGGCGATGCAGAAGAGTGCTTCTGTTCATGCGTTGTGAGCTCTTCTGGTGACCGGAGTGGTGGACTCTGTCATCACATTCAAATGACATCGATGTAAGTTTCCCAAAGTCCTCTGTTTGCAGGCACCAAAGCAGAGTTGGACATTCATCTATATCCTCTCTTCGTGGATACGGAGGCACCTCTTACTAAGGGGTATTTTGCAAGGAGTCGATGGGCGCGCGTCTCTCTCCGAAAAGTCTTGGCACTGTTTGGGCTGTTGATCTTCATCGTTACGGGTGCATCAACTCTTTATGCACTCGTCATCACTAATCAAACGAACACCAACGTTGTCCTGTCCTACGGAATTTGGGATGACACGTCATTTGACCTCACTGCAGATCTTGAAAGTGCGACTGGCCCAATTTCGTGGACAACGACAAATGTGCCAAGCAACGTGTCTGCCGTTTTCTCGAATGCGTCAGACACCGGCGCAACCTTGACGCTGTACCAAATTAACAACGGCCCCAATGCAGGTAATTATCAAATGAATGTTGTCGCCACAGCACAAAGTGGCGAATCAACGAGCACCATGATTGCCATCACAGTGCAGCAACGTGCGTTTTCTATTCGCGGAAGTTTTACAGCAAACAATAAGACGTACGACAGATCAAATTCTGCGACGATTGCGACCGACTCTTTAACCCCTGGATTAATTGATGTTCTTGATGGCGACACGGTGACATTGGTGCCGGTAGTGATATTCGCAAATGCAAACGCTGGAGTCGGCAAGACGGTGAGTCTTTCTACATCGTCAACTTTGACCGGAGCGCAAGCTGGGAATTACTACATCACGTTGTCAGGTGCACCCACGACGACAGCCACCATTGCACAACAGAGCGTCACCATCACTCCTCCATCATTTAGCAAGACCTACGACAGCACAACAACTGCCACTGCAATGGGAACTCCAACGTTGAATGGAATTCTGAGTGGCGACAGCATCACCATTTCGGGATCGCCAACGTTCACCTACACACAAGATTCAGTGGGTACGAATATCCCAGTAACACCAAGCCTCTCTTACGGCCTCAGCGGAACCACTGCAAGCAACTATTTGCTCACTCAACCATCGTTGGTGGGAGAGATTATGAAGCGCTCCCTCAGCATCACATTCGCAGGTGTCAATAAGACGTACGACGGGACAGCGACTGCGACATTCACAGTTGCTAGCGACACTCGTGTCGTGGGAGATGTTCTTGGAACTATTAGTGCCACGACATCTCAATTCACACAGGTAGGTATCGGCACAGGTCTCACCATCAACATTTCTGGAATATCTGGCGATGGTGCTGATGCGGATAACTACACGTTCCCAAGTAACGCCACCGCGACGGCAAATGTCACCGCACGTACTCTCACCATTGGCGGAACACTCCAAGTTCCGTCCACTCGCGTGTACGACGGAACATCAGGTGCAACAATTTCCAATACTGGAGCGTTAACACTTGTCAACGCAGTATCCGCCGAACTTTCGAACCTCTCGCTCACAAACATCGTTGCTCAGTACGCAAACAAAAATGTCGGCACCTCAAAGACGGTGTCTGTTACCTCGGCCACCCTTTCCGGTTCTGCGAGATTCAACTACACCGTGTCGCTGAGTGGCGCGCCAACGGCCACCGCAAACATCACTGCCAAGGCGCTTGCTGTCACAATCACGGCAACCAACAAACAATACGACGGGAATGCAACAGCAAGCGTCACTTACCTTGACGACAGAATTTCTGGCGACTTATTTACAGTCAGCGGAACCGCAACATTTGATTCAAAAGCCGTTGGTACATCAAAGACGGTGACAGCAACTGGTATCACAATTTCTGGAACAGACGCCGCTAACTACACGCACAACACCAGCACCACCACCACTGCGAACATCACCCTGAGAACTCTCACCATTGGCATCAGTGGTGGCGGCAAGACCTACGACGGAAATACATCCGCCACTGTGACCTACACCGACAACCGCCTGTCCGGAGACAACATCACAATCACGGGAACTGCCACGTACGCAACGAAAGCTGTGGGCTCCACCAAAACCATCACAGCCACAGGAATCTCCGTTTCTGGTACCGATGCTGCCAACTACACGTACAACACCACAGCGACTGTGACAGCAAATATCTCGACGCGCCCCCTCACTATCGGCATCACGGGAGGCGGCAAAACATATGACCGAACCACGGCTGCCACAGTGACGTACACCGACAACCGTATTTCTGGTGATCTTCTCACTGTGTCCGGAACAGCCACCTACGCCGACAAGACAGCAACAACAAACAAAACCATCACTGCAACTGGAATCACAGTCTCCGGAACAGATGCGAGCAACTACTCACTACAAAACACAAGTGCTACAACTACAGCAACAATCTCCCAACGTGCTCTGCTTGTTGGAATCACCGGTGGTGGAAAGACATACAACGCGAACACGTCAGCATCAGTGACATACACAGACGACCGTATTTCTGGTGATCTTCTCACTGTGTCCGGAACAGCCACCTACGCCGACAAGACAGCAGCAGCAAACAAAACCATTACTGCAACTGGAATCACAGTCTCCGGAACGGACTCCGCTAACTACACGCCAAATACAAGTGCAACAACAACAGCAACGATCTCACAACGTGCCCTCACCATCACGGGCACCTTTACGTCCTCAAACAAGTTTTACGACGCCACCACAACAGCGACAGTAACGACGCCCGCGTCACCAACGCTTGCAACAATTCAAGGAACTGATTCCGTTTCGCTCTCTGGAACGCCATCATTTGCATTTTCTCAAGCCGGAATCGGCATCACACTCTCCATCACCACGAGCGGCTATTCACTCGCCGGCGCCGATGCTGCTAACTACACATTGACCCTGCCCGTTCTGTCAGCAAATATCACGGCTCGCACAATCACCGTGAGCGGAACGTTGTCTGTTGCATCTACCAAGGTGTACGACGGCGCACTCACCGCAACATTCGTCAACTCTGGTCTCCTCACGTTGTCCAATGTTCCAGCTGGCGATTCAGGCAACGCATCAAAGTTGGCACTTGCGTCGCCCGTTGCGCAGTACGCAACAAAGACAGTTGGTACGTCCAAAGCTGTCTCACTGACATCCGCATCATTGTCTGGCACGTCAGCCGCCAACTACTCGTTAAGCCTTACAGGATCCCCAACCGCTACTGCCAACATCACCGCACGAACGTTGACCGTCACGGCAACAGGCGTCAACAAAACCTACGACGGCCTAACTACAGCAACCGTCACATTAGCGAGCGACAAGCTTGGTGCAGACACAGTCACATTGGCTTACACGTCAGCAACATATGCCACGAAGATTGTTGAAGTAAACAAGACAGTGTCGGTGTCTGGCATTTCTATTTCTGGAACAGATGCAGGGAACTACACCGCAAACACCACCGCAACAACAACAGCAAATATCACTCAGCGGTCGCTGACTGTCACCATCACCGCTTCCAACAAGGTGTATGACGCCGGAACAACTGTGTCGGTGACGTACGGCAGTAACAAAGTTGCGAGCGATACCCTCACCATCACAGGTACTGCTTCATTTGCCAGCAAAGCAGCGGGAACATCAAGGACTGTCAATGCAACAGGCATCTCGGTCACCGGTACCGATGCCGCAAACTACACTGCGAACACCACAGCGACAACAACCGCGAACATCACCGCAAAACCTCTCGTTGTCACCATCACAGCCACCAACAAGGTGTACAACGGATCAACCGCTGCGTCTGTTACGTACACAGACGATCGAATTAGTGGCGACTCTTTCACCGCGAGTGGAACTCCCACCTTTGATTCCGCCACAGTTGGAACGGGAAAAACCGTCACAGCTACCAGCATTTCCCTCTCTGGCACTGACGCCTCGAACTACACACCAAACACTTCTGCGACCACAACCGCAAATGTCACCGTGAGAACTCTGACTGTGACCATTAGTGGCGGCGGGAAAACGTACGACGCGTCTACCACTGCTTCAGTGACGTATGCGAGCGACAAGGTCGCCGCCGACACTCTCACCATCACAGGAACTGCCACTTACGCCAATAAGTCAGCCGCAACTGGCAAGACCATCACCGCAACAGGTATCGCCATTAGTGGCGCAAGTTCCAACAATTATGTTTTGGGAAATACAACAGCAACAACAACAGCGTCAATTAGTACGCGAACACTGACCATTACGGGAACATTTACCGCGTCCAATCGCATCTACGACGGAACAACTGATGCAACCGGCAATGTGTCGGTTCCAGCCAGTCCAGGAATTACTCCGATTCAAGTGGCAGACAATGTCGTATTGACTGGAACTCCCGTCTTCACGTACAACAACGCAAATGTTGGCACAGCAATTTCCATCACCGGTTCTGGGTACTCCATCACCGGAGACGATGCATCGAACTACACGTTGACCCAATTGACTCTGTCATCCAATATCACTACACGCACGGTGACTATCGGAGGTTCGTTGGTAGTTCCATCAACCAAGACCTACGACTCCGCAACATCAATCAGCATTACCAACACGGCAGCGCTCACACTTGTAAACGTTGCCTCCATTGACGCAGGAAATGCAACGCGGCTTGCACTCACTAGTCTTGTTGCTCAATACGCAAACAAAACGGTTGGCGATGCAAAGACCGTGTCGCTCTCTAGCGCCAGCATCACTGGAACTTCAGTTTCGAACTATGTGCTCAGCACTGTGGGTGCACCAACCGCCACTGCAAACATCACGCTGCGAACCCTCAATGTCACCATCACCGCAACAAACAAGATCTACAACGCATTGACTGTGGCTTCGGTGACATATGCGGACAATCGTGTCTCCGGAGATCAATTAACTGTCAGTGGCACCGCAAACTTTGACTCCAAGAACTTCGGCGATGCAAAGACCGTCACGGCGACTGGCATCACACTGTCGGGAACTGACGCGGCCAACTATTCGCAGAACACCACCGCCAGCACAACCGCAAACATCACTCGTCGATCTTTGACAGTGACCGGAACCTTCACCGTTGCCAACCGTCAGTACGACGCCACCACAGACGCCACTCCGCAAATCACACTGCCCGTCAGTGCTGGCCTATCAGATGTGCAAGCTGGTGACGACACAACATTGTCCGGAACTCCGACATTCACGTTTGCTCAGGCAACTGTGGGCAATGGAATCGGAATTACAACAACGGGCTATTCCGTTATTGGGGCCGACGCCGCCAACTACGTGTTAACGCCCCCGAGTTTCACCGCAAACATCACGCAGCGCCCACTCACGATTGGCGGAACATTGGGCGTGACAAGCACGAAGACCTACAACAGATCAACGGCCGCCACCATCACTGACACATCACTTCTCACCCTGGTCAATGTTCCTGCAGGAGACGCGAACAACGCTGCGAAGGTTGCGCTGACATCATTGACCGCCACGTACGACAACAAGAATGTTGGAACGGGCAAGATAGTCAGCGTTGCAACTGCGGCTCTTACTGGCACCACTGCATCCAATTACACCATCACCACCGTTGGTGCTCCCACGACGACGGCTGACATCACCCAACGCTCCATCACACTTGGATTCACACTCAGCAATAAAACATATGACGGAACCATGAATGCATCAGTTTCCTTCACTGACACTCGTATATCTGGAGACACTCTCGCCGTCAGTGGAACTCCGACATATGCAGACAAAAACGTGGGGACCAACAAAACTGTGACCGCCACCAACATGGCAATCAGTGGTGTGGATTCAGCGAACTACTCATTCAACACAACAGCAACCGCAACTGCGTCTATTCTGGCGAGATCGCTTGCAGTCACTATTACAGCTTCTAGCAAGACCTATGACGGAAACGCGACTGCATCTGTCGTGTATGCCGATAACAAAGTGTCGGGCGACGACATCACAGTGAGTGGCGTTGCAACATTCTCAAATAAGAACTATGGATTGTCAAAGACGGTGACTGCAAACAGCATTTCGCTTTCTGGTGTTGATGCCTCCAACTATTCACCCAACACCTCCACGACAACAACGGCAAACATCAACCGTCGCACGTTGACTGTCACCATCACGGCATCCAACAAGGTGTACGACCGTACTACGACTGCAACGGTGACATATAACGACAACCGCATCTCTGGAGACATTCTTGTCATCACCGGCACGCCAACATTCTCAGATAAGAACGTGGGCGACGGGAAGACTGTTACTGCAAGCGGTATTTCATTGTCCAGTACCGATGCTGGTAACTACACCCAAAACACCACCGCCTCCACAACTGCCAACATCACAAAACGACCCCTCACCATTGAAATCACTCCATCTAGCAAGGTCTACAACGCAAGCGATATTGCAGTAGTGACATATACCGATAACCGTGTATCAGGCGATGCTCTGACTTTCAGCTCTACGGCAACCTTTAGCGACAAGAACATCGGAACGTCAAAAACCGTGACCGCAACTGGGATCACGGTGACAAACACCGATGCGGGTAACTACGACCACAACACCAGCACCACATCGACGGCCAACATCACAAAACGTCCCCTTACCGTGACAGGAACATTCACGATTGCAAACCGCCAGTACGACGCCACTACCGACGCAACGGCGCAAGTGACACTCCCAGTGAGTGCCGGTCTGTCTGATGTTGTAGCTGGCGACGACGCTGCACTGACGGGAACTCCTACGTTTACCTTCGCGCAGGCCACCGTGGGTACCGGAATTGGAATTTCAACCACTGGTTATTCCGTATCCGGAGTAGATGGCAACAACTACGCGCTCACACAACCAAGCTTCGCTGCCAACATCACCCAACGACCCTTGACAATCGGCGGTGCATTAGCTGTTTCTTCGTCGAAGGTGTACGACAAAGGAGTAACAGCGACCATTACTGATTCTGCTCAGTTGCTGTTGCAAAATGTCCCCGCAGGCGATGCAAACACACCATCAAAGGTGGCGTTGACATCTCTCGTCGCATCGTACGCCGATAAGAACGTGGGGACAGCAAAGACTGTCACCCTCTCGACCGCATCTCTCACTGGGTCAACATCCACCAACTACACCTTGTCCATTGTCGGTGCCCCAACAACCACTGCCGATATCACACGAAGATCTGTAACTATTTCCATCACGCCAACGTCCAAGACATACGACGGAAACGATGTCGCGTCGGTGACGTACGGAGACACTCGAATTTCAGGCGACACCTTCTCGGTGAGTGGAACTGCGACGTTCTCAGATAAGAACGTGGGAACCGTGAAGACTGTTACCGCAAGCGGCATCACGTTGTCCGGGACGGATTCAGGCAACTACACCCCAAACTCCACTGCGACAAATACCGCAAACATCACACGCCGAACATTGACTGTCACTACAACCGGTGTGAACAAGGTCTATGACCGGACGACAGCAGCAACAGTGACATTTAGCGACAACAGAGTTTCGGGCGACACCTTCAACTACTCGGCAACGTCGGCATTTGCCAACAAGACAGTGGGGACGGGAAAGACGGTGTCCACCAGTGGCATCACGCTGTCGGGTACGGATTCTGGCAACTACACCCCGAACACCACATCCAGCACTACAGCCAACATCACCACACGATCATTAGCCGTGACTATCACGGCATCAAACAAGGTGTACGACGGCAATACCAGTGCATCAGTGACTTACATTGACGATCGCGTCGGCGGGGACTTGTTCACGGTGAGTGGAACATCGACTTTCGACAACAAGAACATCGGAACCACAAAGACAGTCACCGCAACTGGTATCACGATTAGCGGAAGCGACGCCGCTAACTATTCACAAAACACCGGCACGACCACGACTGCAAACATCACGATTCGTACTTTGAACGTGACCGCAGTTGCTGATACAAAGATGTACGACGCAACGGTTAACGCTACCGCTGTCTACAGTGACGACAGAGTGTCTGGTGATGTCTTCACCGTGACAGGCACCGCGGCGTTCACAACGAAGACTGCAGCTCTTGGTAAACCGGTCTCCATCACAAACATCACCATCACTGGAACAGATGCCGGCAATTACCAACAAAACCTCACCTCGACATCGACTGCCGATATTGAGCAGCGACCACTTGAAGTAACTGGAACACTTCAGGCACAAAACAAGGTGTACGACGGAACACGAACCGCCTCATACGACATTGCAGATCTCACACTTGTTGGCGTTCAAGGAAACGACCTAGTGGGAGTCACCAACCCACGTGGACGCTTTAGATCTGATGCAAATGTTGGCGTGAACAAGATTGTGGAACTTACATCGTTCCAGTTCACCGGAGCTGACCTCAGCAACTACGCAGTGTCGGTGAACAACTCCCCCATTACCTATGCGACCATTACACCTCGCACTCTCAACGTCACAATCAACGCCAGCAACAAGACATACGACGGAAACACCACCGCCAGCGTTGTGTACACAGACAACCGTGTATCGGGCGACGTGATGACCATCAGTGGCGTTCCGACATTCTCCGACAAAGAGATTGGGACATCAAAGACTGTTACCGCAAACTCAATTTCGTTGAGTGGTGCAGCCTCTGGTAACTACTCGCAGAACACCACTGCGACGGCAACTGCCAATATCACAGCACGCAGTCTCACCGTCACCATCACGGCCAGCGGCAAGACGTACGACGGCAACACCACTGCCAGCGTTGCATACGCAGACAACCGCGTCTCTGGTGACGTCTTCACAGTGACCGGTACACCAACATTTTCCACCAAAACGGTGGCGTCAAACAAGACAGTTACTGCTTCAGGAATTTCCATTAGTGGTACCGATGCTGGCAACTACACCTACAACACGATTGCGACGACCACCGCCACCATCACCGCAAAATCGCTTGCCGTCACCATTACCGCCAGCGACAAGGTGTACGACCGCACCACCACCGCAAGCGTTGTGTACTCCGACAACCGTGTGTCAGGCGACTCCCTCACGGTCACAGGAACCCCCACGTTTGCCGACAAGCACGTTGGAACTGGAAAAACAGTGACTGCGGCAAGCATCGCCATCTCTGGGACAGACGCAGCCAACTACACGCAAAACACGACGGCGACGACCACCGCCACCATCACCGCAAAGTCGCTTGCCGTCACCATCACCGCCAGCAACAAGGTGTACAACGCCGCCATTGCAGCATCGGTGTCCTACGCAGATAACAGAATCAATGGAGACTTGTTCACCGTTTCGGGTACTGCCACCTTTGACGACAAAACCGCAGTCAATGGGAAGACGGTCACTGCGACCGGCATCGCACTCTCTGGCGCGGATGCCAATAACTACGCGCATAACACCACCGCGACTACTACTGCCAACATCACCAAGCGAAATCTCACAGTGACGGGAACGTTCACAGTTGCCAATCGTCCGTATGACGCAACGACAGATGCCACCAGTCAGGTCACCCTGCCCGCCAGCACCGGGCTATCAGAAGTGCAAGTGGGTGACGACACCTCCTTGACAGGTGTACCAACATTCACTTTCGCCCAAGCAACTGTGGGGACAAACATTGGCATCTCCACCTCTGGGTATTCACTCACCGGAGCCGATGCCGATAACTATTCGCTCACCTCACCTACATTCACTGCCAACATCACACAACGACCACTCACCATTGATGGCTCATTAATTGTCGCTTCAACAAAGATGTACGACCGCACGACATCAAGCACCATCACCGATAGCAGTGCTCTATCGCTGCTCAATGTTCCCGTAGGCGATGCAAACAACCCGTCGAAAGTTGCTCTCGCCGGGTTGGTAGCGCAATACACCAACAAAACTGTTGCAACAAATAAGGCCGTTTCGCTGACCTCTGCATCGCTAACTGGCACGACCTCATTGAATTACACGTTGTCTCTCACTGGATCGCCAACAACGACGGCAGACATCACACGACGAACTGTCAACATCACCATTACGGCAAGCAACAGAACGTATGACGCCACAGATTCAGTGTCCGTCACATACGGCGATAATCGAGTCTCTAGTGATGTCTTCACGGTCAGTGGAACCCCCACATTTAGTGACAAGAACGTTGGAACGGGAAAGACCGTCACTGCAACTGGCATTTCTCTTTCTGGTGTCGATGCCAATAACTACACCCCGAATACCACGGCCACAACGACTGCAAACATCACGGCCAGAACTCTGACTGTCACCATCACCGCCAGCAACAAGGTGTACGACAGCACGACCGCCGCAACTGTTGTATACGCAGATACGAGAGTTGCTGGAGATGACTTCACCGTCAGTGGTACTGCAACATTTACTTCCAAGACTGTCGGCACCAGCAAGACGGTGACTGCCAGTGGTATCTCACTCTCTGGAACGGATGCCGGAAACTACACGCCAAATGCCTCAGCCACAACGACTGCGAACATCACACTGCGAACGCTGACATTGACGGCAACCGCAACAGATAGGACATACGACCGCACAACAAATGCAACGGTCTCCATTAGCGATGATCGTGTGGCAGGAAACGCCCTCTCAATCACGTATACGTCATCTACTTTTGCTACAAAAGTTGTGGGTGTCAATAAAACAGTCACAGTGTCGGGAATCTCTGTTGCGGGAACTGATGCCGCCAACTATTCGTACCCAACCACAATTACAACAACTGCAACCATTAACCAAAGAACGTTGTCAGTCACGGTGACTTCAACTAACAAGACGTATGACAGCACAGACACTGCACCTGTGACTTACAGCGATAACCGCGTCTCTGGAGACCAATTCACAGTTTCAGGAACATCTACATTCAGCGACAAGAACGTGGGGCTTGCAAAGACCGTCACCGCTTCCAGCATCACTCTCACCGGAACCGACTCGGGCAACTACACACCCAACACCACCGCCACCACCACAGCAAATATCAACGCACGCAGCTTGGCCGTCACTATCACCGCTAGCAACAAGGTGTATGACAGCACAACGACGGCACTTGTTACCTATGCAGACAATCGACTTGCAGGAGATGATTTCACAGTTACTGGAACAGCGACATTCTCATCAAGGACGGTCGGAAATGCAAAAACTGTGACGGCCTCAAGCATTTTGCTCAGCGGAACCGATGCCAGCAACTACACACCCAACACCTCAACCACTACAACCGGAAACATCACACTTCGCACACTCACTCTCACCGCAACTGCATCCGATAAGACGTACGACAGAACGACGTCAGCCAGCGTCACAATTGCAGATGATCGAGTTGCAGGCAATGTTCTTTCCATTAGCTTTACCTCAGCAACATTCGCGAACAAGATGGCAGGGGCCGGCAAAACTGTGACCGTCTCTGGCATTGCGGTGACTGGCATTGATGCCACCAATTACAGCTACGCCACAACCATTACGGCAACTGCCACCATTAATCAACGATCATTGTCAGTCAATGTGACACCAGTTAACAAGGTGTACGACGGAACCAACACAGCTTCGGTGACCTACTCAGATAACCGAATCAACGGCGATGTCTTCACTGTTAGCGGAGATGCTGCATTCAGTTCAAAGAGTGTCTCGAATGGGAAAATTGTGTCATCTGCAAACGTGACCCTGTCAGGCGTTGATGCACCCAACTATGTTTTGCCATCTGCGACGATCAACGGGGTCTCGACGGCAAACATCACTCCGCGAGTGCTCACGATTACAGGGTCATTCACTGTCGTCAATCGTCAATACGACGCCACCACTGACGCCACACCCCAAGTCACTCCACCAGCCAGCCCTGGCTTAAGTGACGTTCAACTGACAGATGATGTGACGTTGAGTGGAGTTCCCGCCTTCACTTTTGCCCAAGCCACAGTGGGAACAAGTATTGGAATTACGACATCGGGCTACACATTGTCTGGCGTTGACGCGGCCAATTACACACTGACGCTTCCCACATTCTCAGCAAACATCACTCAGCGACCACTGACAATCGGTGGATCATTAGTGACACCATCGTCTCGCACTTACAACCGCACAACTAGTGCAACTATCACAACACCGAGCGCCCTGACGCTGGTCAATGTTCCTGCAGGAGATACAAACGACTCGACAAAGATTGCGTTGGCATCCCCTGTAGTAACCTTCGCAGACAAGAACGCCGGAGTTGGAAAGGTTGTGTCTTTGACCACGGCAAGTTTGTCTGGTTCACGAATCGCCAACTACACCTTGACCCTTGCTGGTTCGCCAACAGCCACTGCCGACATCACGCCTAAAGCCTTGACTGTTGGAATTTCTGCGACAAACAGGACATATGACGCTTCGGATACAGCAAACGTCACCTATGTCGACAATCGCATCTCAGATGACCTCTTCACCATCTCAAGCACAGCGACATTCAGCGACAAGAACGTCAGCAATGGCAAAACAGTGACCGCCAGTGGCATCACCCTCACCGGAACCGACGCCGCCAACTACACACCAAACACCACCGCCACCACCACAGCAAACATCACCGCACGCAGCCTTACTGTCACAATCACCGCCGACAACAAAACATACGACCAGACAAACAACGCAACAGTCACCTACCTCGACGATCGAATCGCTGGAGATGTGCTGACGGTGACTGGAACACCGACCTTTGCATCAAAGAACGTTGAAATGAACAAGACGGTCACAGCTTCGGGAATCTCACTGACTGGAATAGATGCGGCAAATTACACACCCAACACATCAACGACAACAACAGCCAACATCACCGCACGAAACCTTGCCGTCATCATCACTGCAAGTAACAAAACATACGACCAGACAAACAACGCAACAGTCACGTACCTCGACGATCGAATCGCTGGTGACGTTCTCACTATCAGCGGAAATTCAACATTTAGCGACAAAAACGTTGGAACCGAAAAGACCGTGACCGCGTCCGGCATTGCATTGTCAGGTATTGACGCAAGCAACTACACGTCAAATAACTCCGCAACCACAACAGCCAACATCACCGCACGAAACATTGCCGTCATCATCACTGCAAGTAACAAAACATACGACCAGACAAACAACGCAACAGTCACGTACCTCGACGATCGAATCGCTGGAGATACCATCACGATCACAGGCTCACCAACCTTCAACGACAAGAACGTGGGCACAGAGAAAACTGTTACAGCTACCGCAATCACACTGACTGGAACAGACGCAGACAACTACACCCACAACACCACTGCTCTCACAACAGCAAACATCACCGCACGACCTCTTCTCGTTGTGCCCGTGGCAAACAACAAAACATATGACGCCACGAATATTGCAACCGTCACCTATACCGACAACCGTCTGAGTGGCGACTCATTCTTGGTCTCAAGTACTGCGTTATTCGACGATGCTGAACTTGGCCGCAATAAACCCGTCAACATTACGGGCATTACCCTTACCGGCACCGACGCGGGGAACTACATCTCTAACTCCACCGCATCCTCAAGTGGAGATATCACTGTTCGCGCCATTACAGCGGGTATTCAAATCCCCATCAATTTTATATCACTGTCAGACTCCACGCCGAGTGTCGTCATTGGTGACTTGGTCCCATCTATTGACACCACTGTGACGTTCACACGATCTGGATTCCCGAATGTGGTGTGCAGTTTGATTCCTCAGAATGTGACCGAGGTGTGCACTGCCACAACCCTTGCTGATGGAACCTGGTCTTATAGAGCACGACAAATCATCGCAGGTTTAATGGTCGCCGCGTCGGAACAACTAACAATCACAATTGATACCACTGCGCCTTTAGCAACAAAAGCTGCCTCTTTTGTTGACTTATCAGACACTGGCACCAGTTCTAAAGATGGAATCACCAGCGACAACACACCATCAGTATTCATCTCTGATGCAAGCGACTCTGACTTTGTTGTAGTGACAGCAAGCCTCAACACTCAGACCCTGCAGTGCTCATTCACCGCTACTTCAACTGACCGCACATGCACATTGCCCACTCTTCAAGATGGCTCATGGTCAATCACTGCGATCATTACCGATAAAGCCCAAAACTCTTCATCGCCCACACCAACTTTGACTGCTGTCATTGACACCACTGCTCCTGCCGCAAGCGCAGCGCCATTTAACGCGCAAGACGATGGAGCATCAACATCTCTGGACGCTACACCGAACATCTCGGTTGCAGGAGTTGCAGCCGGAGATATTGCTACTGTGACCGGTGTTGGACCAAAGGGTGAGGATGCCACTTGTTCCTTTGAGTCATCACCAGCTGTAACAATGTGCGAAATGAGCACGATGACGAGTGGCACATGGTCAATGACATCTACCGTTTCAGATCTCGCAGGCAATACGTCGCCTGTGTCTCCTGCTACTTCCATCATCATTAGTGCAGGAAAAGCCCCCATCACAATTTCGAAATCAGCAGTTGCTCCAACGCCAAGTGTGAACAGATATGAAAACGTTGTTGCCGTCAGGTTCGGAACTACCGCTGCGCTAGCAGGCGTGCAGTCAGTGTCGTTCATCGTTTTGGATGGCACAGGAAAAGTCATCCGCCGAGCCACAGTCAAAGTAGACCCAGAAGACACTGGGGCACGCATCGTTGTTCCCAAGTCAGTAAAGGGAGCGAAGGTTCGAATCATCACCAATAACCAATGCGGCGTCTCAGAGGGGGCACCAAAGAGCTTTAATGTTCGGCCCGGCAAGACATCGCTCAGTGTTGAAAAGAAGACAAACATTCCAGCATTAGCTGGACAACTTGTACTGCCACAGATTGATTTTGCGCCGTCAGAAATAACACTTGATGCCGCTGACAAGGCGCTTTTGAATAAAGCTCTCAAAGACATCAGAGGAAAATGTGGAACCCTTCTCGTCTCTGGTTTCTCACGACACAACAACACAATTTCTAAAAAGTATTTGCAAAACCTCGCTGACTTCCGTGCACAAGCAGTTGCTGATTACCTTTCAGGTAAAGGACTCACAATGTGGATTACCTACCAAGGTTTTGTTATTAAGTCGAATGAAAAAGATACGTCAACGAATCGTCGAGTGTCCGTGTATTGGACGCCTGCGTAGTAGCCAATTGACTACTCAAAATCGAGGACGTCGTCGAGAGAAACAGTGCCAGGCGTGAGGATGCGCGCATACACGCCAAGGTTCTGATTCAGATCACGCACGATGTGGCGCAAGATAGAACGGTCTTGTGGAATCTCAGCATTGATCTCGCGTGTCACCATGATGCAGCGCGGGCATGGGTCCAAAAACTCAACAACTGCTGAGCCAATTGATGCGGTTCGACCCTTCCACGAGAACTCAGGATGACCTGCATCTGCCCCGTCAATCACAATGCTCGGCCGAAAACGACGGATATCAATCACCGACTCTGGCAATGCAGTCTTCAATGCCTCCAGCGCAGATGATGTCATCACCAAAAGCGGCCAACAGTCGTAATGAGTACCCGGAGGTGATTCAAACTCAACGACTTCAGGTGGGAACACACTGAAGTCGGGCAATGGTTCATCGGCTTCTCTGCCAAAGATGTTGCGCAACTCTTCCACCATGTCTTCAGAATCAGCAGGGCCACGACGAAAGTGCTCATGATTTCCGTCAGCAGGAAGTGATTCCAACGCAACGGATTCTCCTAATGCTTCAGACAACACTGCATTCACTTGCGCATCGGCTGAAGACACCACTGCACCATTTGGCAATGTGATCAACACGGCATCGCCATCACGCGCAGCAGAGAGCTTCATCAGATTGCCAATCTTCTTGCCACCGCGAATACCGCCGCGTTCTAAGTCACGAACCGCCCAATGACGATCGCCAACAATGCCAAGGCTGGTGAGTTCAATGGAATCAACGGTTCCGCCCACCATGGACTTCACCGGATACGACCACAACTGTGAAACATGCATCTGCACAGCCTGTCATGCGCGCACGCGCTGTTGGGAACTCAGCTGTAGTACGGGTTTGCGCCGGTGGCGTGGTCGGTCACGTCGCGGACCTTGAGAATTGCTGGTACTTGCTCGACCAATGTGGTCTGCACGCCTTCGAGCATTGTCATCTTGCTCATTGAGCAACCGTGGCAACCGCCGCCCATCGTGAGATACGCAACGCCTTCTCCGTCGTGTCCGACGAACGTAACGAATCCGCCGTGTGATGCAAGAGAAGGGTTCACATCAGTGGAGATGACTGCTTCAACAGCTGCTGCAGTTTCATCGTCAGAGATGAGACCATCGATCATCGGTGCTGGTGGCTTATTCGGATTACGAATAATGAGGCCTTGACGCTCGTTGTAATCAAGTGATGCACCGTTGATGTGTTCAAACGACTGCAACGGAATGATGACCTTGAGTCCGCCGATTGTGCGAACTTCATCGCTGAAAGCAGCTTGCGTCACGATCTCGAATGACAAGTCGTACTTGAACTCTTCGCCCGGATCAGCAATAACTTCTAAACGAAGACCGAGTCGTTCCTTCTCTGGTTCCTCATCGCGAAGGACCAGAAGTTGCTTCAACGCTTCTTCGGTAATTTCGACAATGGTGTCTGTGTTCTGGGGGGCCAGTGGACTGCTCACGACACGAAGGTTAGCGACACCGACTAGCTGTTACTGCCCCACCCGGAGGTTGCTTCCGCCACCATCAATCTGGATGCGCTGACCCGTGACATACGAAGCTTGTGGGGAGCAGAAATAGAGGACGGCCTGAGAAATGTCCTCGGGCTGGCACACTCGGCCGAAAGGCGCGGCCGCGTCCATAAAGCGAAGGTCCCCGGCCTCACGGTTGCCCGTCAGGGCACGCGCAAGACGCACACCCATATCTGTTTCCACGAGCCCCGGCGCCACGATGTTGACGCGAATGTTGTGGGGACGTTCTTCCTTCGCCAACGTGAGCGCGAGAGCTTCCATCGCTGCTTTGCCCATGTTGTACGGCGCACCATTTGCCGACATGCCGCTTGTGGCAACTGATGAGATAAACACCACGTGTCCGCCACCGCGTGCACGCATGTGCGGCAAGAACGCACGGCACAACTGGTGTGGCCCGAGCGCATGTGTTGCGACAAGGTTCCACACTTCTTCTGCTTCCGTGTCGACAACACTGCGTCCCTTTGATGCATTGCCACCATTCACAACAACAATGTCGATGCCGCCATGCGTCTCAATGATTTCTTGCACCATAGAAAAGTTCTCTGCAGGAACATCATTAGAACCCTGGTGAACACTCGCCACGCCTCCGGCATCAAGAATCTCGCGCAATGTTTCTTCTGCAGCTTCTTTGTCGCGTCGGTAGTTGATTGCGACCGTTGCACCTTGTTCAGCAAGTGCAAGCGAGATAGCCTTACCAATGCCACGACCTCCACCGGTCACAACTGCAATCTTGTTATCTAGATAACCCATTCCATACCCCCATGGACGACGTTCCGAGGCTGCACGCCCCTATGTGACAACCTAGACGCATGAATGAAGGCAGTCGTAAGGCGATCATCGCGGCGTTTTTCGCGAACCTCGGAATCGCAATTTCAAAGTTTGTGGGCTTCTTGCTCACTGGCTCAGCTGCGCTTGTGGCGGAATCCGTGCACTCTTTTGCCGATACGGGCAATCAAGGGTTGCTCCTGTTGGGCGCCAAGCGTTCAGTGCGTAAGGGCGACGAGGAACACCCGTTCGGACACCAGCGCGAGCGCTATTTCTGGGCGTTCATTGTTGCCCTCGTGCTGTTCAGCATGGGTGGACTCTTTGCCATCTATGAAGGCATCAGCAAGATGCGTCACCCACACGAAACGGAAAGCCTTGGTATCGCGATCGGCATTCTTGTGGTGGCAATCCTGTTGGAGACCTACTCATTGCGCACTGCAGTGAAGGAAGTGGGGCATGTCAAGCCCGCTGGGCAGAGTTACTGGCAGTTCATCCGTACTTCGAAGTCACCTGAACTGCCAACGGTTCTTCTGGAAGACGTTGCAGCAGAGACTGGCCTGTTCCTTGCGCTCTTTGGCGTGCTTCTCGGTCACTACACCCACAACCCTCGCTGGGATGCCGCAGGTTCGATTGCAATTGGCGTGCTCCTCGTTGTCGTGGCTTTCGTCTTGGGCGTTGAAATGAAAGCACTACTTCTCGGCGAGACCGCTTCCAAGGCAGACCGCTTGTTGCTGAGTAATGCATTACGAAATCACCCTCAGATATCTGAAGTGATCTACATGCATACCGAACACCTCGGCCCCGACACGTTGCTCGTTGCCACAAAGGCAATTTTTGCGCCTGACCTTTCCGCAGAGGACGTCAGCCGAATCATTGATGAGTCTGAAGCGGCAATGCGCGCAGTGGTTCCCAGCGCTCGATTCATCTTCATCGAACCTGACATGCAACGTCTCGCACGATAGTCTTCACTTCACATAACACCAAGGGGAGCTCGCACGATTCGGCGGGCTGAGAGGGTGGCCGCGGCCACCGACCCGTGAACCTGATCCGGGTAATGCCGGCGGAGGGAAATGGAAATGGCTCCACGCCACGCACTTATCTTTATCGGCGGCAACTCACCCGAATCTTCCGTGCGCGATCACTTACCTGAGGCTGCACTGGTGATTGCTGCCGACTCTGGGTGGGAACACGCCACTGCAATGGGTTTTCAGCCCGACCTCCTCATTGGCGACATGGATTCCATCCGACCAGAACATTTGGTCGAAGCACACGCCAGCGATGCTGAGATCATTGAACATCCGACGGATAAAGACGTCACCGATACTGAACTCGCACTGCAACTCGCGCGCAAGTTTGACTACCGCCATATTCATCTTTTGTCTGGTGGCGGAGATCGCTTCGATCACCTACTTGCCATGGTGCACTCATTGGTGTCGCACGCAGACGACGCAACCATGTCGGCACATGTTGGCGACAACTACGTGCGCATCGTGACTCCACGCGAAGCAACTGAACTAGAACTCCCCATCGGCAGCACTGTCTCGTTGATTCCCCTTGGCGGCAACGCCAAAGGTGTGACAACAACCGGACTGCAATGGGAATTGAAGCGCGACACGTTGCATTCATTCGCGTCGCGTGGTGTCAGCAACATTGCAACATCGTCAGAGGTGCGCATCTCATTGCGTACCGGCGCTCTCGCCGTCATCTCCACACTCAACAAAGGAAATAGATAATCATGAAAAAGATCGTTGCCATATTTCTTGTGGTCTCGTTCGTCGCTGGCTCTGCTCTTGCGAGTTGCTCCGTCATCACAGGTTCATTTGAAGAGAGTGCGAAAGAGATCACCCTGATCTCCTATGACGCGTTCACTCCCGCTGAAGGAATCTTTGATGACTTCACTGCAGCGACTGGCGCAACAGTCAGGGTTGTGACTGCGGGCGACACCGGCTCCATGGTGAGCAAGGCAATTCTCACATCTGGCAATCCAGAAGGTGACGTGATGTTCGGCATCGACAACACTTTTCTCTCACGAGCGCAATCAGGAAATGTTTTATTGGATTACACACCAGTTGATGAGAGCGATGTTTGTCTGAACTATGACAAGGCGTGGTTTGAATCACGTGGAATCACACCACCACAGACATTTGAAGACCTTGCACTTCCCACATACAAGGGACTTTTAACTGCACCGGACCCCGTGAACTCAGCACCTGGGTTTGCTTTTCTTGTCGCCAGCATCGAACACTTTGGTGAAGGAAAGTGGCAAAACTACTGGAAGCAGTTGAAAGCCAATGGTGTTCGCATCGCTAGTGATTGGACCGCGGCCTACACCATCGACTTTTCTGGCTCTTCGGGCAAGGGCAAGTACCCAATCGTTGTGTCGTACGGATCAAGCCCCGCAGCAGAAGTGCTCTTTTCTGCAACACCGCTCACGACAGCACCCACTGGTGTTGTGACTGCAACATGTTTCAAAGCGACTGAATACGTCGGCGTTCTGCGTGGCTCAAAGAATGAAGAGTTGGCCCAAAAGCTCGTCGATTATCTGTTGGCACAGAAGTTCCAAGAATCAATGCCCACTTCATTATTCGTGTACCCGGTCAACAAGGACGCGGTTCTCCCCGATGTCTTCGTGAAGCATGCAGTGCGCCCCGCAACCAGCAGCACACCATCTGCAGAGAAGATTGAAAAGAACCGCGATCAGTGGATCGATACTTGGAGAAACATCTTCTTGTAATGAACCCGGTCGCAAGAACAGCCCAGCGGCTGCAGGTGCTCGTCGTTGCACTGTTGGCGCTGTTCTTTGCATTCCCTGTTCTCTCGATGCTCGCGGAGTTTGCACGACCTCAAGACATTGTTGACACACTCACAGAATCTTCTTTGCGTGGAGTCTGGTGGTTCACGCTGTGGCAAGCCATTGCATCAACAGCTCTCACGCTTGCTGTGGGCCTGCCCTTTACCTGGGCAATTTCGCGACACACATTTCATTTCTCGCGAATACTCACGGCACTCATCACAATCCCCTTCTTCATGCCCGCAGTTGTTGTGGCAACGGGAATCAAAGCGATTCTTCCCGCGGCAGGCATTCCAGCGATTCTGTGGGCACATATTGTCTTCAACGTCGCAATCGTCGTTCGCATCGTGGGGCCACAATGGTTGCTTCTCGACAAAGCAATGGAGGACACTGCTGCAGACTTAGGTGCTGGCCGAGTGCGCACATTTCTCTATGTCGTTGTTCCTCACATTCGTGAATCTCTTCGGAATGCCGCTGCGATCATTTTTCTCTACTGCTTCACAAGTTTTGCAGTGATTGCAATTCTGGGCGACATCTCTCACCGCACCATTGAGTCAGAAATCTTCACACAGGCAATTCGACTAGGCGACACACGAACAGCAACATCGCTCGCAGTTGTTCAAGCAGTTGTTGTTCTTCTGGTTCTTCGTTGGGGAAATCCGGCTTCGCGCGAACCTCGCACAGCAACCCAGACAATTCAGATGCTCACGACATCTCGAACACCATTCGGACTGGCTCTGTTTTTTTCTGTCGCTGTCCCCGCCATCGTTGTTGTCAGCCCACTTGTTGCAGTGGTCATTCGATCATTCACTTTGAACGGACAGTTTTCACTGCGCGGCTATCAATGGCTCTTCAATGGCTCCACCGAAGCTGTTGGCGTGAACATTCCACAGACACTCATGACATCACTTTTCTTCGCAGCAATCTGTGCAGTCCTCGCGCCCATTGCCGCACTCATTATCAGTGTCGCGCAACAGCGTTCATCCATCGTCGCGAGTATTACTGCGTTACCACTTGTAGTTTCCGCAGTCACCTTTGGTCTCGGGCTCATCATCGCCTTTGATCAGTCACCGGTGAACTGGCGTTCTCAGTGGTGGCTCATCCCCGTTGTGCACTCAGTACTTGCACTTCCGCTTGCTGTGAGAGCGATACGACCTGCTCTTGATGCAATCCCTGAGGACCTCTCGGATGCTGCGGCATCGCTGGGTGCTCATCCGTGGCGCAGTTGGCGACACATTGAGTTCCCACTGTTGCAACCAGCACTGATTAGGGCAGTCGGGTTGTCTGCTGCAATATCGCTGGGAGAGTTCGGTGCAACATCATTTCTTTCGCGTAACGACACCACCACAATCCCCATTGCAATTGCACAACTCTTGGCTCGACCAGGCGATGTCACAAGCCAGTCAGCCTTTTCCCTTGCAGCGCTTGTGGTCATTGTTTTTGCGCTGGCGCCCCAAGTACGCCGTCGTCAATAACCAGCACTACTGTCACACTCATGAAAGCAGCTGTGTATGACAATGTCGGCGGACCTGAAGTGTTCCGTTATGAAGAAGTGGCGGAGCCGCAACTTCGCAAAGGTGGCGTGCTGATTGATGTCGCCTTCATTGGCATTCAGGGCGGCGACCTTTTGCATCGCCAAGGTGGTGCACTCGCGACCACTCCGCACATTGTCGGATACCAATGCTCCGGCATCATTCGTGAAGTCGGCGACGGTGTCACACAATTCGTGAAAGGCCAGCCAGTTGTTGCCACCATGGCGTATGGCTCACATGCAGAAGTTGTCAGCGTTGCTACTGCATCTGTGTGGGCGCTGCCTGACGGCGTTTCTCTGCAACAGGGTGCAGGTGTGCCCATCGAATTCGGCACTGCCCACGATTGCCTGTTCGAATTCGGCCGCTTGAAGGCCGGAGAATCTGTCCTTATTCAGGCTGGTGCTGGCGGAGTCGGACTCGCTGCCATCCAGTTGGCCAAGGCCGCAGGCGCCACTGTTTTTGCCACGGCTTCTAGCGATGATCGTCTCGCCCGACTCAAGGACTACGGCCTCGACCACGCCATTAACTACGCACAGGTGGACACCGCGAAGGCGATCATGGACATCACCGGCGGCAAGGGTGTCGACTTGGTTGTTGACCCCGTTGGTGGGAAAACACTCGAAGCGAGCATCGCATCGTTGGGCTACCGCGGTCGTGTGAGTTACGTAGGAAACGCAGGCAGAGAGGCGCAACCACCTCAAATCGGTGGATTAATGGCCAAAAATGCAGAAATACATGGTGTTTTCTTAGGTGCAGAGATGGCAATGAACGGTGGACGAACCCACCCAATGATTGCGGGACTTCTTCAGCAGGTCGCCACGGGCGCGCTCACTGTGGTCACCGACAAGGTTTTCAACTTGGCAGAAGCTGCCGACGCACACCGATATATCGAGAGTCGCCAGGCATTCGGTCGAGTGCTGATGGTGCCCTAACACGCCATCCCACACGTCGCTCTGAAGATGCTTGTTCGGTAGTCCCATCCCCCCGTTTTGGTGTGACGAGAAACAGGTGTCGGAAATCCCCGATTTCATTGACTAGGTGGGTTACGGTGACATCCATGAAGAAGCGTGAACTCATTCAAGCAGTAGCACTCCACACTGAGGTCGATAACAAGACCGCAGCAAAGTTGGTCGAGGGAACCATTGATGTAATCCTCGCCAATGTTGCAAAGGGTGAAGTCGTAAATATTTCCGGTTTTGCAAAGTTTGCAAAGATCAAGCGTCCAGCACGCACCGGCCGTAACCCGGCCACCGGAGCAACAATCCAGATCAAGGCAAAAACAGTTGCCAAGATCACAGCCCTTAAGGGATTCAAGGACATTGCACTCGGTGTTGCACCAGCTCCAAAGCTGAACACCAAGAAGGCAGTTCCTGCACCAGCAGCCAAGAAGTCCGCAGCACCTGCAAAGAAGAAGGCAGCACCAGCTAAGAAGAAGGCTGCTGCAAAGAAGCCTGTCGCTAAGAAGGTTGTGAAGAAGGCAGCACCTAAGAAGGCTGTCAAGAAAGCAGCACCTAAGAAGGCTGTGAAGAAGGCAGCAAAGAAGCGCTAGTCGCTCCTTAACAAGCACTGGGAAACGCCCGGTGGCCGCAGTCGAAAGATTGTGAGCCACCGGGCGTTTTCATTTGCATCCGAGCCACACGCACTGCAAAGACAGCTCCTCACAAATCTTCTGTTACTTTTTCAACGTGAATAAATCTCTCATTGCCATCGGAGTTCTCGTCGCTGCTGTCTTCGGTGGATATCAATGGCTCTCCAACGTGACTATCGACGTCAATCCTGCATCGATTGCAAAGAACATGACTTACGAAGAGAAAGTCAAGATGTGTGATGCCCTGACGCAAGAAGGCAGCGACCTTGATGGATACACGGCATTTGACATGTGTATGGAGGGTATGAACCTTGCAAGCCAAGGAATCCAGAATCCTGTGATTCCTGATCTCGCTCAACCTCCGTACACAGACAACACAACTAGTGGCTATTCAGACAATGAATCAATTGCGCCAGACATGGGAGATGCACAGAACGACAGTGTGAACTCAGGTGAATCAAATGATCAGAACGAGGCTGTGGTCTCTGGTGAATCAGTAGCAACAACTTCATTCGTACAAGGACTGAGCTCTTGGTCATCAAGTGGCTTCCAATCAATGATGGATAACTCATACACCGATTCCCCAGCTTGGAAATACGCATACCACTTATTCAATGGTCGACTTTCCCAACGACAAGCGGGGGGAAGCGATGGCAGTCCACTCAAAATGACTTCTGAAGGGACTGGCTACAGAATTTGTTTCACAAGTTCCTGTGAGATGCTCTTTGACAGATTCCAAACACAATCGGGGATGCTCTACTCATTCAATGTGAACGGCGTCGATCTCTCTAACGCAATCGTTGCAAATTCTGATGACTCCTCATATGTTTGCGGATCATCAGGGGCCTGCGCATCCCTTCGTTCCCTCTCATGGTTTGGTGGAACCGCATACGCGACGATTGAAGTTAAAGTCAACAATCCTTCAGCTGGCAAAGCTGTGAAAGCAGCCGTCCGTCTGATTACTACTTCAGGGCAGAATCTCTCTCTCACCAGCGGAACAACCCCTCACGCAACCATCAACTCAAATGCCCATTACTCGGTCGGATTCAAGAACTCCACTTCGCCATGGGGTGGAGAAGTGCGGGTAAAACTGAAAACTTCACTTGGAACCGACACACTCATCCTCCCAGTGAGCTAATTCACTTTCGCCCCAACTACTAATCTCCAAACTGTGACAATTGCTGATCGCCCTCCCATTGTTGGATTCATTGGAACTGGACATATCGCGACGTTTCACTCAAAGATGTTGAAACGATCTGGTGTTGAGATGATTCGTGGTGGTTGTTACGACATCGACACCGCACGTGCGGAAGTGTTTGCACAAGGTTCCGGTAGCACCGTGATGAATTCGGAAGCAGAAGTCATTGCAAGCAGCGACATCGTCTACATCTGCACATGGACAAATGAACATCAACGACTCGTCGACATGTGCATTGCGGCAGGGAAACCATTCTTCTGCGAGAAGCCACTCAGCACAGGTTTCAATAAAGCACGCGAGATGTACGACGCAGCAAGCGGTTCTGGTCTCACCCATCAATGCGGTCTTATTCTTCGCCGCTCCCCTGCATATTTGTGGGCGCGTGAACTCATCACTGACCCAGCGGCTGGTGCACCGATGGCTGTGGTCTTTCGTGATGATCAGTTCATCCCGATTCAAGGCCACTACAAGTCAACATGGCGCGGAGACATCGAAAAAGCAGGCGCGGGCACGTTGCTCGAGCACAGTATCCACGATGTCGACATGTTGCGCTTTCTCATTGGCGACGTTGCGTCGGTGAGCGCACGTGCCACATATCAACACGGCATTGAGGGAATCGAAGATTGCGTCGCTGCTTCTGTGCAGTTTACGAACGGCGCGATCGGCACTCTCACCACAATCTGGCACGACAATCTCTCGCGACCCAGCCTGCGACACGTTGAAGTGTTCTGCGAGAACCGGACTGTGATCATCGCGGGGGATGATTGGTTTGGGCCTGTGACATGGAGCGATGCAGATGGCAGCACGGGATCATTAGAGGGCGAAGAATTACTTGCGAAAACTGCACCCTTGGCTCATACCCACGCGAACCCTGACGCGGCATTTATTCTCACTGCGATCAACAAAGAACCAGGCTTCCCTGATTTCTCCGTTGCGCTCGAAGCTCATCGCATTGTGGAGGCCATGTACGAAAGCGCGCGCAACGAAGGCTCAAACATCAATGTCGCTTCGGTGAAATAGCAATGGTGCAGCAACTTACGATTGACGAGATCATGTCTTTGCGTGTTCGGGTGCTTCGACAAGGAACGCCTGCAACTGATGCGCACTATCCCGAGGATGAATACCCCGATGTTGTGCACTTTGGCATTGTGCAGTCCGGTGATGTCATCGCAACATCAACATGGTTCATCAAGGAATGCCCCGAAGCTCCAGGAGTCGCCGCCATGCAACTCAAAGGCATGGCCGTTGATACTTCATTACAATCGGGTGGTTACGGCGCACAACTGATTCGGGCCGGTGTTGCGTTAGCTGCAGAACGAAACGCCGAAATCGTGTGGGCCCGTGCACGCGATTCAGCACTTGGTTTCTACGAGAAGTGTGGCTTCCAGACGGTAGGTGACGGATTCATTGATGAACCGACCGACATGCCTCACCACATCGTGGTGCGACGACTGTAAGCCAATTCGCTAGTCAGCCACGTCAAAAGAATCGGTGTACAACAGTGTTGAATTCTCCGTTGGCTGTACGCGGGTTTCGAATGACCAGTTGCCCGAATACGGAATGCTGACAACACCTGTCCAGTGATTCGGGCCCAACTCATACATCTTCACGGGAATAGGCGGAATCTGACGTGACGGCAGGGCCAGCGACACGGAGACATTCGTGACTGGCTTCAATGCTCCACCTGGCGGCGTGAGCACCACATGCACCTCGGCAGTTCCCACTCGTGTGGGGAACACGGAGAGATCGGCGACAATGCCAGAGCGAATCTGTGTCGCGCTAAAGACTTGAGACGATGAAGGACCAGTGTCCTGCGGAGATGTACCCACCAACATCGCGGTGACGGCAAGAACCGCAACCATGAGTGTTGCTTCCACTCGGATTGTCTTTCCAAATCCTGGAGAGTCGGAATGAACAAGTTCTCTCCGAGCGCGTGCACCAAGAATGACAGCACCAACGACGACGACAATTTTGAGGAGAAGATATTTTCCATAGGTGGAACTCGTGAGGGAACCGAGACCATCAAGTAGATGCAGACCTTGCACGACACCCGTCACCGCTGCGAGCGGCATTGTCCATGTTGCAATGCGAGAGAAGCGAGCTGCGTCTGCTCCCTCTTCACGGCGCAACACAGTAAGCGCGATGAGCCCGCCTGCCCATGCAGAAACTGCACCAACGTGCACGGCATCAACCAGCATGAACAGTGGCGCAAGCGAGGCGGCGCTGGGATGCCCACTCATCGAGAAGGTCGCAATAGTGCCGACAGCGGCCAGGAACGCAAGATTCTTCCACCAGGAGGTGGCAGCGTGCGCGACCGCCACACAAACAACGCCCCACAACAGAACCAATGCGAGACGTATCAGCATTGCGATTCCGAGGCGCGTGGACATCACCTCACTGATCAATTGAGTATCAAAGATTGCTCCCCATCCTCTGCTTGATGCATATGGACCCTGCAGGAGCAACACGGCGACTGAGCCCACTGCAAGCCCCACCACGGACGAACGCATCAACCTGCGTGCTCTCGGCGCGACAATCAGTGATGATCCCCATGTCAAAACCACAGTTCCCAGTAAGACAATCGACGAGAGAAATGAAACAAATCGTGCGATGGCAAGAGGAGTGCCCAACGGTGACTCCGTGTTGATGCTGTTCAGAATCTTTTCAAGAACATCTTCACTTGTTCCTGATGACTGCTCACCCACCTCAAATGGAAACGCACCCGACACGGGGTGGCCATCAGAACTCACGACCTGCCACACAACGACATACACGCCGTTTGAGAGATCTGGAAGTGGCGCGACAACGACTGACGGATCAACCGCGAGCAATTCAGCACGCTCAATCGCCACTTCTTTTTGTTCCGCGTCAAAGAGCCGGACATTTAGCAGGGTGGATTCAATCGCTTCGTTGAAATCCAAACGAACTTCTTCCGGAGACTGCATGATCACCGACGATGCAACGGGGCTCGATGAATCAAGAATTGCGTGTGCAGAGACAACGCTGGGAGTCGCAAAGGACACAAGCGCAACGATGCCAACCGCGGCTGCAAACATTCGACGGCGCATTACAACCCAAGGCCTTGAGGAAGTCCATCGACCTCTGCACGCTGCAACAACCATGCAAGACGATGCTTCTCATCCAACTTCATTGCCGCTTGCGGAAGTTGCGTGAGTCCCATGGCGTGGCTTGCGGCCCATGCCATCTTCTGGCGATCCAATTCCAACCGCACGTAATGCGAAGGCCATTGGTCGTACTCAATGCCGACATCGAGATCGGTGAGATGAAGGACGCATTCACGCCAGCGAAGAAAAGGAAGTTCATGCATTGAGATAACAGACCCCGAAGAAGCCGTCCCAGTTCCCTGCCATGTGTCATATGTTGAGCCAGCCCATGCGCCTTCCAGGCTGTAGATGGCCTTGCGAAGTTCCTTCACAGCCTTCTCAGGGGCCCACAACGACGCTTCCGCGATCGCAGCAGAGCGAACCTCTGGCCCACCGCCATACTGCCGAGCGGACTCCCCCCGAGCGGCCGCCGCCAACAGCTCAACATGGCTCTGTGCATTGAGGGCTAGGTGCCCCACAATCGTGCCGCGAGTCCACCCAGGCAGTCGAGAAGGCTCTGCAAAGGCGTCAGGACTGATGGCGTCGACAGTCTCTAGAAGAAGCTGATGAGTGGCAGCACATCCCTCAACGCAAGCGTCGAGAAGTCGGGCGTCAAGGGGGCGTGCCATTCCCCCACGGTACTCGCAGGCGAATTCAACTCGCTAGCGAAGCGAGGTTCGGTTTGGCACTACAACGATGGTGCCGTCATCCTCGCGATGCACCCGTACTGAGACTCCGTAGAACTCTCCAAGTGTCTCTGCGCGCAGAACATCTTCTGCAGGTCCGTGCGCCACACGATGCCCTGCATGCATTAAGGCGAGACGGTCGGAATAGATGCCTGCAAGTGTGAGGTCATGCATCGCCGACACCACGGTGAGGCCGTGCTCACGACGCAGTTTGTCAACAAGTTCTAACGCTTGTTGTTGATGCCCGATGTCGAGTGCACTCGTTGGTTCATCGAGCAACAAGATGGGTGCTTCTTGAGCAATGGCACGTGCAATCACTAAACGCTGGCGTTCGCCACCAGAGAGCGTGTCCACATCTCGCTGCGCAAGATCCGCAAGATCAAGGCGAGAGATCACATCGTTCACCATGCTGTGATCAAGTGCTGATTCCTGACCAAAGTGAGTCACAAACGGGTTGCGACCCAAAAGTACATACTCAGCACCGGTCATGCCTGATGGCAACACCGGAGACTGTGGAACATAGGCAATCAGTTGTGCGCGACGACGCGATGAGCGTGCAGTGAGTGGCGAGCCATCCACCAAGATGCGGCCACCATGCGGTGTCACACCGGTAATGGCACGCAACAACGATGACTTGCCGGCGCCGTTTGGACCAATAATGCACAACCATTCACCGGGCTTGATGGTGTCGGTAAAGCCATGCACCGCAGTGCGGCCGTCATATTGCACGCTGACGTTTTCAAATGCGAGCGATGTCATCGCTGAGCCTGCCTTGTTCGAAGAATGAGAAGAAAGAATGGTGCACCCAAGAAAGCAGTCACGACCCCAATGGGTGTTTCTGCGGGGTTATCAAGAATGCGTCCGGGAATATCGGCGACAATGAGAAATACAGCACCAAGCAGCAACGACATTGGCAGCACGATGCGATATGAGCTACCAACCACTAAACGGATGGCATGGGGAACAATGATGCCGACGAAACCAATGAGACCGCTCACAGCGACCACTGCTGCGGTACCCAGAGTTGCCGAGATTACAACAATGAGTCGAACACGCGACACATCAACACCGAGTGCTGTTGCCTCTTCATCGCCCACGCGCAACACATCAAGCAAACGACGATGCATGAGCAACGCCACTGTTGAGACCAATACGTATGGAATCACGAGACGAACATCGCTCCATGTTGCTGTAGAGAGACGACCAAGGATCCAGGAGTACACCTGACGCACAACGTCGGAGTTGCGCTGCAACAAGAACGTTTGCATCGCCGTGGCTAACGACGTGACTGCCACACCAGCGAGAACGAGGCTGATGGAACTGCGATCGTTCTTGACAGATGAACCAACGAGATACGTTGCCAGCACCGCGAGAAGACCACCGAGGAATGCAGCAAGAGGCAACGGGTCAATAATCCAATCGCTTGAGCCGCTGCGATTCACCGTGATGACGATGGTGGCGCCAAGCCCCGCACCGGCAGCTACGCCCAACAAATATGGGTCGACTAACGGATTGCGAAAGACGCCCTGATAACTAGCGCCTGCAATCGACAAGGTGGAACCGACAATCGCAGCCAGAACAACGCGTGGTGCACGAATCTGCCAGATGATTGCCCACTCCATCGACGTCATCCCGCTGTCAATGGAGATAAGCGGGAGACGGTTGAGAAGCTCTAAGGGGACTCGCCACCATGTCGGGCCAGCTGGCCCAATCATGACGCCGCCCAACACAGCCAGAAACAACGCCACGACCGAGGCGGGGATCAACCACCGACTCGCACCGTGGACGGTGCTCTGTGTTGCTGTGATGGACGACGACATAAATAGGACGAGTTACTTTCCAGCCGCTTTTTCCATCACCGAGGAGTACGCCTTAGCGAATTGCTCAATGAGATCAACGATGCGTGGTCCCCAACGGGATGCAATGTCGTCATCAAGTTCAACAACATTCTGATTCACAACTGCATCAATGCCAGACCACCCAGCGCGTGCCGCAACAGTGGCGGCAGTTTGTTGACAACACTTCGTATCAGCAAGGAAGATGATGGCGGGATTCGCCTTCACGATTGCTTCTGCATTCAACTGCGGATAATCGTTTCCTTCTTCCGCCCCATCAGCAATGCTTTTCATTCCTAATTCACTTAACAATGAACCGACGAAAGTGTTCGAAGTAACACTGTAAAAGGTGTTGTCTAATTCGTAATAAACGGGATAAACAATTCCCCATCCACTTTTTGGAATCGCTGCATCAATCCGCGCTTTCATCGATGACACAACTTCTTTGGCGTTATCAACACGGCCAGTCAGTGCACCCAACTCGTTGATCTGTGAATACACATCGTCAAGTGATGCTGCCGCTGCACCTGTCCACACCTTGATGTCCGGGTCAGCCGACGTGAGCTGCTCCGTGATCTTGTTCATGTCATTCGAGATCAGAACAACGTCTGGCTCATACGCAAGAATTGCTTCTGCACTGGGCTCATACGCAGAAATCTTCGTGACTTTGGGTTCTACTTCCGCTGGAAAAGTACTCAAGTTGTCAACAGCTACAACCTGATTACCTGCGCCAATGGCGTAGAGCATTTCGGTTGCTGTCGGTGACAAGCTGACAATCTTCAACGACTGTTCAGGCGACGTGGTGTCGGCAGTTTCACTGCCTTGCCCGCCGCATGCGCCGAGAATAAAAACGGAGGCCACAATCGCAGTGATTGCTCGCCTCCTGAATGGGACTTTGTATTTCATGTGGATCTTCCTCCAAGTAAGTCTGGAGAAAGAAGGTTGGGTCACAGAATCCGGCTCACGCCGGTTGCCTCCGCGGACCGCCCTTCCTTCGAGGACTGGTTTTTCGCACGCAAGCTCAGGCGACCGGACTTGTCAGTGCAGAGTTGCCTCTGTCTGAACCACCGTTGCGGGACAGTGCCGGAATCTCACCGGACTTCGCTGTTGCTTGCGCAACACCCCTATTGGGATGCAGATATGACCGTAGCACTTCCGAGAGAGTCCGTAGAAAAACAGACTCTATGAATGACGATTACTGGAAAAAATCGGTTACTTCACGAGGTCGATGATGCGCTGGACGCCATCGACCAAGTCTTCATCGCTGAGAGCGAAGGAGAATCGCATAAAGCCTGGGGTACCAAAAGCTTCACCGGGAACAACCGCGACCTGCACCTCATTGAGAATGAGATCGGCGAGTTCCAATGTGGTGGTGGCTTTCTTGCCACGGATGTCGCGATTCAACAGTGCAGAGAAGTTTGGATAGCAATAGAACGCACCCTGTGGCTCCATACATGTCACGCCAGGAATGCTGGTGAGCATCTTATGCATCAATTTTCCGCGGCGTTCAAACGCTTCGCGCATCATGTACACCGCAGAGAGGTCACCGCTAACAGCTGCGAGTGCAGCCATCTGCGCAACGTTCGACACGTTCGATGTTGCATGTGACTGGAAGTTAATACTGGCCTTGATGATGTCCTTAGGACCGATCATCCAGCCAACACGCCAGCCTGTCATTGCATATGTTTTTGCAACACCATTGAGGATGATGCACTGCTCGGCGAGTTCCGGGACAACTGTGGGCATTGATACAAACTTGTTGTCACCATACGTGAGGTGCTCATAGATCTCATCGGTGATGACCCACACCTTGTTCTTCACTGCCCATTCGCCAATGGCACGCACTTCTGATTCTGGATACACAGAACCAGATGGATTGTCGGGCGAAACGAAAAGCAATGCCTTTGTCTTTGGTGTGAGTGCTGCATCAAGTTGTGCAACGGTGACGCGGAAGCCATTTGCTTCCTCAGTGTCGATGACCTTTGCAACGCCGCCAGCAAGTGAGATTGCTTCGGGGTATGTCGTCCAGAACGGAGCGGGACAAATGATTTCGTCACCTTCATCGCACAATGCTGCGAACGCTGTGAACACTGCATGCTTCCCACCGTTGGTGACGAGCACCTGGTCTGCGGTGCATGCAAAGCCGCTATCGCGCATTGTCTTGACTGCGATGGCTTCACGAAGCTCTGGCAAACCAGCAGCGGGTGTGTAGCGATGGTTCTTCACCTCGGAGCACGCCTTGATGGCTGCTTCCACGATGTGAGCCGGGGTTGGGAAGTCGGGCTCGCCTGCACCGAAACCGATGACGTTTTCGCCCTTGGCCTTCAGGGCCTTGGCCTTAGCGTCCACCGCAAGGGTGGCGGACTCGGCAATAGCGCCGAGGCGGGCGGAAATACGTCGCAATTCTGTTGGACCAGGCATAAATGAAAGGATGACAGGGTGAGCGATAAGAACCAACTTGATTTCAAGATTCCTGCCAACCTTCTCCCTCAAGATGGTCGATTTGGCTGCGGACCTTCCAAAGTTCGCCCTGATCAGCTGACTGCGGTGATGGAGCGGATGACATCCGTCATGGGCACCTCGCATCGTCAGGCACCTGTGAAGAACATCGTGGGCTCGGTTCGCAGCGGTCTCATGAGTCTCTTCAATCTTCCGGAGGGCTGGGAGATCGTCATGGGCAATGGTGGCTCCACCGTGTTCTGGGATGTTGCAACGTTTGGACTCATTCGCGAGCGCAGCCATCACCTCGTGTTCGGAGAGTTCTCTTCGAAGTTCGCTGAAGCGTCTGCTGCAGCACCGCACCTGGGCGACCCTGTTGTTGTCTCTTCCGACCCAGGCATGCATCCAGAGCCAGCCTCAGACGCATCGTGCGATGTGTATGCATATCCACACAACGAAACGTCGACCGGTGTGGCAATGGCACCTGTGCGTCCTGCAAAAGATGGACTCGTTGTTGTTGATGCAACATCTGCTGCGGGCGGTCTTCTGTGGGACCCAGCCAATGTTGATGTGTACTACTTCGCTCCGCAGAAATGCTTCGCATCTGACGGTGGCTTGTGGCTTGCTGCGTGCTCCCCCGCTGCAATTGAGCGCATTCGCGAGATCAAATCATCGAAGCGATGGATGCCTGCATCACTCGACCTTTCGATTGCGCTTGATAACTCAGTTGCGAATCAGACCTACAACACACCGGCTCTTGCCACGCTCATCATGTTGGACGAGCAAGTGAAGTGGATGAATACAAACGGTGGCCTTTCATGGGCCGCTGGTCGTTCTGCACAGTCTGCAGAAACTCTGTACTCCTGGGCTGCTGCCAGCAGTTACGCCACGCCGTTCGTTACGAACCCTGCGCATCGTTCTGATGTTGTGGGAACAATCGACCTTGAAGACGTTGACGCCAATCAGCTCAGCGCCATCCTTCGTGCCAACGGTGTTGTTGATACCGACAGCTACCGCAAACTGGGTCGTAATCAATTGCGCGTGGGCATGTTCCCCGCCATTGACCCCGCCGATGTTGCCGCACTGACGAAGTGCATTGACGTAGTGGTCGACCACTTACGTTCGTAGATTGTTACGCAATGCCTCTGTCAGTCGAAGAAGTCCTCGAAACCTATTGGGATGACATTGAGCCATTGCGCAACCCTGTGATGTTGGTGGCACTGCGTGGCCTCTTCGACATCGGTGGTGTTGCAACATCGGCACTTGATTGGATGTTGAAGGAACGCGATTTCGCAGTTGTTGCCGATATCGACCCCGACCCGTTCTTTGACTTCACGCAAGAACGCCCCGAGGTATTCACCGATACTGATGGTGACCGCCAGATTCGTTGGCCAGAAAACGAGTTCACCGTTATTCGTTACCCCGAGGGTGCGCGCGACATGGTGGTGCTGAACGGCGTGGAACCACATGTTTCCTGGGCTGTCTTTACTCAGTCCGTTGTGGAAGTTGCCAAGGGCCTTGGTTGCACATTGGTGATCAGCCTCGGTGCTGCTGCAGAGCAAGTGCCGCACTCACGTGTTCCTTTCGTTGTGGGCAGCACAACGAACTCAGATTTGGCATCGCGACTGGGGCTCAGCCGTCCGCAATATCAAGGCCCTACCGGTGTTGCCGGCGTACTCCTCGACGCACTTGATCAGGCGAAGATTCCCAACATCAGTTTGCGCGTCGGCGTTCCGCATTACCTGATGCATGCACAACATCCGAAGAGCGCCGCGGCGTTATTGCAACACTTACAGCACGTATTGGGCATTCCCACTGATCATGCGAACCTGCAACAGGAGATTAGCCGTTGGCAAGAACTGCACGATGCTGCTGTTGAGGGTGACCCGCAGGCGTCTGCGTATGTGCAAATGCTTGAGCATCGCCACGATCAACTTGTCGAAAAGAACATGCCCACCGGCGATGACTTAGCTGCAGAACTAGAAGAGTTCCTGCGTAATCAATCCGACGACGAATAACTCGTCAAGAGACTTTGTACGACACAGTCTTCAGAACAACATATTTCTTCTTTGTGTTCAAGACTCTGACTGTCACTTTGCATGTGCCGGACTTCTTTGATGCCACGACCCGAGTACCCGAGATTCTGCAGGCACCCGACGCAGTCCACTTCGGTCTTTGAGAAGCCTTCGGCTTTGCAATCGAGCTCAGTGTCTTCGACTTTCCTTTTTTCAATGTTGCAAGAGTCGGCTTTGCTGATGGCACAACAGAAGCTGGTGGAACTGCAGTTAAAGAATCATCAGCCTTAAGGACCATCATTTCTGGATTAGGAGCGGAGAAATGAGTGACACCGGTGTCAACCAGAATCCCATGATCCGTCGGAGTCACCTTTGCGGTCGCATTTTCACCAGACACTGTCAGCTTCACCCTTTCAGGGGTGACAAGCGACAGGCTCTTGTACCCACGATCTAGGATGATGTAGGCCTTTGGTAAAAACACGCGCACAAAGCCCGGCGTGATCTCTGATTTTCCACTTGAATCTGGCGGAAGAAAATGCGGGGACACTGCAGTTACAAAGAAAGTATCTAATGAGAATTTCCAACTTTGAGATATTCCATTTGTTGCAATGAAGGTTCCCCGCAGTGCACTGCGTAGTTCGACAGTTGACACCGAAACACCAGATTGGGAATATGAATCAATGCTCAGCATTCTGCAATACCCAGCTAACGCAATCTCAGAGCTTCGTGCAACTGAAGTCTTCGGACAAGTGGAAGCCGAGTAACAGCCCTCCAAGTAGGCCTTTACCGCAGGTTTTGCCCAAATCTCAAGGGTCCATCCTGTGGTGGCGTCACCGCCAACCACAGTCTGTTGCGTGTCACCCAACATCAACACACTAGGTTCGATCTTTCCAGTTCTTAACTTCCAACGATACGTATTTGCGAGATCAGTTTTCGTAAATGCTCCTCCTACGCCAACTTCCATCCAATGAGCCCCAGTTAGATCGCACAATGGATTAATGACTTCTGGGTTGTAGCTGGAAGGAGAACCATTGCCATGGCAATTCGTATTTGGAATCAACGACCCTTGGGCTGGCTGCTCATTGCCACTTGAATCAATAATCTTCAGAGGTTCATAACAATAGGTTTGTGTTTCGTATTGACATGCCAACCAATTGTTCCACTGACGGGGAACATCACTAATCGTCAGGAAAGAGTTTGGACCAAACGAATGAGCTGCTGGCATAACAGCTGGAAGGCTCGTGCTAGTTGTTGAAGTTGCACTAGGCATCGAAGAAACGGAGCTTGAGGAAACAGGGACCGTGTCTGCCGACACCACCACTGCACTCGTTGAAGCGAAGAAATAAAGAAGTGCACATCCAAGAGCAGTCGCCGTTGCGATCCGTATTTTCATAAATGCATCATAGTCATTGCGCTAATTCCAGATCTCGTGTCCCGCCAAATCCTCCTCTTCTAAACAAAAAGGCCCGTCTGCAAATGCAGACGGGCCTTTTGCGTTAGTGCTTAGCGGATTGCGGCGAAGCCCAATTCCAAGTCAGCGATGATGTCTGCGATGGACTCAAGTCCAACCGACAAACGCACGAGACCCGGAGCAACACCAGCAGAGCGCTGCTCTTCTTCCGTGAGCTGGCTGTGTGTTGTTGATGCTGGGTGAATCACCAAGCTGCGGACATCACCAATGTTTGCAACATGGCTGTGCAACTGCAGAGCTTCTGTGAACTTCTGACCAGCCTCGCGGCCACCCTTCAATTCAACTGCGATCACGGAACCGAAACCCTTGCCGCCGAAGTACTTCTTCGCACGCTCGTGCCATGGGCTTGTTGGCAAACCTGCGTAGTTGATGCCAACCACTTCGCTTTGCTTTTCCAAGAACTCCACAACCTTGCCTGCGTTGTCCCAGTGGCGGTCCATGCGCAATGACAATGTTTCAACACCTTGCAAGATGCTCCATGCATTGAATGGGCTTGCCGACATACCGAGGTCGCGCAACATCTGCACGCGTGCCTTGATGATGTACGAACCGGCACCAAGTGCTGGCCAGTACGCAAGACCGTGATAGCTGGGGTCTGGCTCTGTGAAGTTCGGGAAACGACCACTTGCAGCGAAGTCAAACTTTCCACCATCAATGATTGCGCCTGCGATTGCTGTGCCGTGACCACCAAGGAACTTGGTTGCAGAGTGAACAACAATGTCTGCACCCCACTCCAACGGACGAATGCCGTACGGAGTTGGAACAGTATTGTCGAGCATCAACGGAATGCCGTGATCATGTGCAACCTTGGAGACACCTTCGATGTCAAACACGTCGTTCTTCGGGTTGGCAAGAACTTCGCCGAAGAACAACTTGGTGTTCGGACGAATCGCTGCCTTCCATTGCGCGAGGTCATCTGGATCATCAACAAAGGTGACCTCGATGCCCATCTTCGGGAATGTGTAGTGCAACAAGTTGTATGTGCCGCCGTACAACGATGGCGATGCAACGATGTGCGCACCCGCTTCAGCAAGCGTGAGAATGCCGAGAGTTGCCGCGCTCTGACCAGATGCAACAACAAGTGCTCCTGGAAGACCAACTGCAGTCGCTGTGCCGCCTTCAAGGTCTGACAAGCGAGCTTCAAGAACACCCGTGGTGGGGTTCATGAGGCGGGTGTAAATGTTGCCGATCTCTGCGAGTGCGAAAAGGTTTGCAGCGTGCTGGCTGTCGCGGAACTGATACGAGGTGGTCTGGTAGATAGGAACAGCGCGAGCACCTGTGGTGGGGTCTGGCTGCTGTCCTGCGTGGATCTGACGGGTCTCAAAACCCCAATTGGCGTTACTCATGGCGGGAACCCTATCTGCCAATTCCCGACCTAACAAGTCGGAATTAGCCAGTCGTCACAATTCACCAACCCAGGAACGCAAAAGGAGCGCCACCCGAAGGTGACGCTCCTTTTGAAAGTCTTCGCAGTGAGAAGAATCAGCCGCCGGAAACTTCCGACACTGACTGCTTGCCTGCTGACAACCACGGCATCATGCCGCGCAAGCGCTTGCCCACTTCTTCGATGGGGTGCTTGGCGCCAGCTTCACGCAATTCATTGAAGTTTGCACGGCCTTCTTCTGATTCCTTGATCCACTCACGAGCAAACTTGCCGGACTGAATTTCCTTGAGGATCTTCTGCATCGACTTCTTGGTTGCTGGTGTGATGACGCGAGGACCACGTGTGACGTCGCCGTATTCAGCGGTGTCAGAGATGCTGTAACGCATTCCGGTGATGCCCTCTTCGTACATGAGGTCAACGATGAGCTTCACTTCGTGCAAGCACTCGAAGTACGCCATCTCTGGCTGGTAACCAGCCTCGGTGAGGGTTTCGAAGCCAGCCTGAACGAGGGCTGCAACGCCGCCGCACAACACTGCCTGCTCGCCGAATAAGTCGGTCTCGGTCTCTTCGGTGAAGGTTGTCTCGATCACACCTGAACGTGCGCCACCGATTGCATCTGCATAAGACAAAGCGAGTGCCTTTGCATTGCCGGTTGCGTCTTGTTCAACAGCGATGAGGCAAGGAACGCCGCCACCTTCGGTGTAGGTACGACGCACCAAGTGACCTGGACCCTTCGGGGCGATCATGATGATGTCGACACCCTTTGGTGGACGAATGCGCTTGAAACGAATGTTGAAACCATGTGCGAACGCAAGAGCCTTGCCGGCTTTCATGTAACGCTTGATGTGATCGTTGTACGTGGCCTTCTGCTCTGTGTCAGGCATTGTCATCATGATGACGTCTGCCCACTTGGCTGCATCAGCGATGCTCTTGACGGTGAGACCAGCGGCCTCTGCCTTTGCTGCAGAGGATGAACCCTCACGCAGACCAACGACGACTTGTACACCGCTCTCCTTCAGGTTCAACGCGTGAGCGTGACCCTGTGAGCCATAACCGATGATTGCGACCTTGCGGCCACGAATGATCGATGGATCAGCGTCCTTTTCGTAATACATCTTTGCTGCCATCAGCTTGCCTTTCCCTTTGTGACACCTTTTGGTGCCTCGCGTTCCAACTTGGGCAGAGCGACTCTGCCCGTTCTTTGGCTCTCAACGATGCCATATCCACGTAACAATTCCTCAAAATCGTCAAGTTTCTCGGGCGTGTCGTCAAGAGAAATGGTGAGGGAGGCGGACCCAACGTCCAGAACCTTCGCCTCATATATGCCGGCGAGGTCAACGACCTGTGCACGGCGATCCCCTTCCACCTGAATGGAAGCCATGAGCATCTCGCGCTCAACGGAATGACGGGGATCAAGTTCGGTGATTTCAACAACATCAATGAGCTTGAACAACTGCTGCACAATCTGTTCGAGTGGTGTTGCAGAGATGTCGACCACCATGGTGATGCGACTGAAATCGGGATCGTACGACGGTGCGACTGCAAGCGAATAGATGTTGTATCCGCGACGTGCGAAAAGACCCGACACGCGTGCAAGCACACCGGGACGGTTCTGCACGATGACCGACAAGATGTGGTGCTTGTGCGAATCACCGTAAGGATTATTCGTATTCAGTGTGCTCACTTGAGGAACTCCCGACGGCTTTCTTGCATCGGGTGAAGAAGCACATCATCGTTCGCTGCGCCTGCAGGAACCATGGGGAACACCTTTTCGAATTCCTCAACGCGGAACTCAATCACAACACTGCGGTCATTGATGCTGTTCGCGCGCTCAATGGCTGCATCGATTTCTTCTGGTGACTCAACGCGGATTCCGACACAACCCATTGCTTCGGCCCACTTCACGAAGTCAGGGCAACCGGACAAATCAACTTCGGAATAACGCTCTCCGTAGAACATCTCTTGCCATTGACGCACCATGCCGAGGTATGTGTTGTTGAGAATTGCAATCTTCACGTGAATGCCTTCAGTGGTTGCAGTCACCAGTTCTTGTGCAGTCATCTGGAAACAACCGTCACCGTCAATCGCCCACACGGTTTTGTTTGGTTGACCAGCCTTTGCACCAATTGCTGCAGGCACAGAAAAGCCCATTGTTCCGAGACCACCGGAGTTCACCCATGTGTATGGCTCATTGAATTCCCAGTACAAGCTTGTCCACATCTGGTGCTGACCAACACCAGCGCACACGATGGTGCCTTCAGGTGCAAGATCACGCAAACGCTCAAGGCAGAACTGCGGCTTCAAACGAGCACCAGGTTCTGCTGGTTCATACACAAGTGGGAACTGTTCACGCCATCCGTTGACACGACTACGCCATGGCGTGATGTCGACTTGTGCAGTGCCTGCAGCCTGTAATTCCTTAATGGCTTTGATGATTTCTTCAACGATGACACGACAATCGCCTGTCAATGGCACATCGGGCTTACGAACTTTTCCTTGTTCTGCAGGGTCAATGTCAACGTGAATGATCTTTGCTTCAGGTGCAAAGCCGGCGATCTTTCCAGTGACACGGTCGTCGAAACGAGCACCGAGTGCACACAAAAGATCAGCCTTTTGCATTGCAGTGATTGCAGTGGCTGTGCCGTGCATACCGGGCATGCCGTAACACAGTGGATGATTATCGGGGAATGCTCCACGAGCCATCAATGTTGTGACGACAGGCGCTTGCAACATTTCAGCGAGTTCTTTCACTGCTTCTGCAGCACGTGCCTTCAACACGCCACCGCCCAAATACAGAACTGGACGCTCAGATGACAACAACAACTTTGCGGCAGCTTTGATCTGCTTTGGGTCACCTTCTGTGACGGTGCGATAACCAGGTAACGCAGCGAGAACTTCTTCGTCCGTTGGCCAATTCCATTCCATCGTGTTAATGAGGATGTCTTTGGGGACATCGAGCAACACAGGGCCAGGACGACCCGTCGTTGCGATGTGAAAAGCCTGACGCACAGCCATCGGAATGTCCTCGGCGCGCATGATGAGTTCGTTGTGCTTTGTCACGCTTCGGGTAATGCCGATCGTGTCGCACTCTTGGAAAGCATCGGTACCAATTGCAGTTGTCGCAACTTGACCAGTGATGCACACCATCGGAATGCTGTCCATGAATGCGTCGCAAAGAGGTGTCACCATGTTTGTTGCGGCCGGACCACTTGTCACCATGGCGACACCAGGGCGACCAGTGACATGGGCATAGCCCTGCGCCATGTGGCCTGCACCTTGTTCGTGTCGAACGAGGATGTGGCGAATGCTGGATTTCAGCAAAGGGTCATACGCCGGAAGAATGCAGCCACCAGGAAGACCAAACATGGTCTCCACATTTTCCATTTCAAGCGAACGGATGAGCGCTTCAGCTCCAGTGAGTATCTCTTTGGCTGACATCGGGTGTCTCCTGAATCCGTGGACGACTACCTATTGAATTGGCGTTTTGAGCAAAAAATGCCTCAAAAAGCGAAAAAACGACCAATTCTCACTGATTTCCTAACCCAACAGCATCCCCGCGAGCCCGATTTGGTCCAGGCACCTCGAGTTTTCCCGCTGCGATCAGACCCCTAATGGTTAGTTTTTGGTCAAGAAGTGAGAATTTCGTATGCCTCGTTGACCTTCCGCATCTTCTCCTCCGCAAGTTCTTGGATATCAATAGATGCAGTTGCATGAACATCCGGATGAAATTTCTTTGTCATCCGTCGATAGGCCTGCTTTATCTCCTCTTGGGTCACATCACCACTCAACCCAAGAACCGACAATGCTTCGTTGTAGGCGGATGTTCCACTCGACCCTTGACCATTGTTGGATGAGTTCTGTTGGCCACGTGGACGCTCACCGGTCAAAAGGTGTCCAATGGGGTAACCCATCGAAGCCAGTTGTCGGCCAAGGTCAAGCCATTGGAAATAGACCGCAAAATCACTCAGAAGGCTATTGAGATCTGGAAACTCATTTTGCATGCGAGATATTTGAGCGCTGATGAAATACTTCAGTTGACTATCGGACATTGAATGATCAGCACGGCTCATATTCCCTGGCGGCTGAAAGGCAAAAGCGAAACGAACCAACACTTCATGTTCACCATTGGCTTGATCAAGGAATTCAGGAACATTTGAGAGTGCAATCAACCCGTGCGCTTGAATGATTAGTCGATCATTAGCCACAGTTTTTTCACGTTTACTCTGAGTTCGCTTGTTAACAAAACTGCGAACGAGAGGTCCAACAATCAAGTCCGTCGGACCAAGACCCATGGTCAAAAGTGATACGCCAACCCCAAATGAAGTGCCATTCTTTGGCAACTGCATCATTAGCTGCTCCGCAAAGTGTCGATGCCAGAGTGCTTCATCGAAGCCTCGCAAAGCGTCTTTCGCACGGTTTTGATCGAGGGCACGTTGCGCGTGCTCAAATGCGCTTGCCATCGCATTTTGAGCTGACTCATATTGCGAGACAACAGGAGCGCCATGAGACGGCTGTGGAGGCAAGCCGAAGACACGATTCTCGGGAAAACTAGAAACACATTTCCAACAGTGGTCGTCATCAAACATGCAAATTGCTCCACATGATTTACAGAAGGTCCATTGCCAGTCCGCTGGCTGCCCAACGGGAACTGGATCGACCGTTGCTTCACCATTCACACTGACTTGGTTTGTCCACAAAACACCATCGAAGTATCGGAAGTGAAACCTGTTTGCCGGGTCCGGGTACCAGCCTGAATTGGACATCGACTCTCACTTACTTCGCAGCTGATAGATACGTAAACGGGGCATAATCAATATTTCTCAGAACTCCAAAGACAACGACACACACACCGATGCCAATGATGAATCGATGGTCAAGCTGACTCGTCGTAGAAGGTCTTCCGACCAACCATTTTCCAAACCGCCACAACAACCAAGGCATCGCAATAATCGACAACACGTTCAAGTTCGTTGCCGTACTCAGATTTCCACGCAGAACCTCATGAAGGCAACGAGTACTTCCACATCCTGGGCATTCAAGCCCAGTCAATTCCAAGAAGATACATGGAGGCAGCCAAGAGGTCTCCGCTGGATTGTTGAGGGCCAGAAAAACCAGTCCTACCGACCCAGACGCAGTTATGAGTAAACGACTTTTTGCACTACGCACAAGGCAATTGCTTGGTTACTAGATGTTTTTAGTAACCAGAAGATGCGGCGCCGGCGATAGCCATTATCAAAACGTACAAAACAGCGCCAATGAGTCCGACAACAAGTGCCACTGTTGACCAGGTTTTGGCCTGTTTAGCCGACTGCACTGCGCCGTTGTAATCGCCCATTGCCAACTTCTTATTGACTTGAGATGCATTAACGATGGCGGCAATTCCGAACGGCAAACAACAAAACAAAGTTGTGAGAATTGCCATCACCATGTTGTTGTTCACGGGGCCCATTGGGGCTTGTCCGTAGCTATATCCGCCTGGCCCGCCTGGAGGCGGTCCGCCCGCAGGGCCACCGAAGTTTCCAAAGTTTCCACTTGGTGGTGGTGGTGGCTGTGTATTCATCTTGTTATCCAGTTCTGTTGTTGGTTAATAAAAGTGGTTGAAAAGGTTCTCTCGCCCCGATTAAGACAGAGGGTTGCCATCGGCATCTGGCAAGTTTCGCATTGCAATTAAGACGAGATCAATAAGAGACCAGATACCGCAGCCTCCCAAAGTTAGGAGTTTGAGAATTCCGAGTCCGGTGTAGCCGAGATAGAAGCGATCAACTCCGAGACCTCCCAGAAAAATACTCAACAAGAGTGCCGTCATAAAGGTACGAGTTGAAAACACGCCATGAATAGTGTTCACCGGCACAGGGAACCCTGCGTCTTTGTGTTGCACCATGGTGGCCGGCTGAATCGTTCCGCTGCGCGCCATTTGTTGGAGCTGGGCAACTGAGACAAGTTGATTACCTGTTGCGTACGATTGGACGTAATAACACGGTGTATGGAAATTGGCACCAAAAGCACCTGGATTACCCATGGGGTTCTGGAAGTTAGACATGTTGGGTTGACCTTCTTGGGTTGGGTTGCCGGGTGGAGTTAGGTTGCCGTGTGGAGGCGCCGTTTGTGATTCAGCATTATTTGCTAGCGGATTCTGAATGTTGAGTCCTTTGGACTTCACAATGGTCGAAAGTTGATCAACCGATTCCTTCAAATCATCTCCAAAGTTCTTTGCAAGATCAGGGTTCGATATGTATGGAGCGACAGAAAGCCCTATTCCAGCCAAAAGCACGACAAATCGGAGCAACGCCCACAGGGTTTGTTGCATTGGGCCGTATCCAGTGAAAATAAAGAGTATGTGGAGTATCGCTAAAGCAGCCGCCCCGGCTGCAAGGGCCTTACTTTTTGTGACAAAAGCGGCCCCACCCACCACAACCAAGAGAACCGTGAACAGATGCAACGGACCGATGCCCAAAACAATTGATTGGTGCAACCCTTCCCAGCCATATCCAGGACCACTAAATGTGACATAAAAGAAGTCTGTTATGACGTAAGGCAGATTGTTTGAAATAAACCCGATCGAGAAAACCACTCGAAACAATATTGATAACGCCGCCCAGACGCCCAGCACACCTGCACCAATTACATGAATTTCTAGCGGCAGATTCTTATTTGAGTTAAACGCTTGCACGAATTTGAGAATAACACAGTATAAATTCTGCAGAATCACTGGGAATGGACTGTGCTTAGCGACCGTCCCGACTGCGAGATATACCGTGCAACCAACAAGGTAGGTAGCAATGCAATTCGTCCGCACTCCCGATGATCGATTCGACAATCTTCCCGACTGGCCATACAGCCCCATATATACGGACATTTCTGCCGCCGACGGAAGTGGCGTCTCACTACGCGTTCATCACATTGATGAGGGTCCGCGCGACGCAGCGAACACCATTCTCCTTATGCACGGCGAACCATCGTGGGCGTACCTCTATCGCACAATGATTCCTGGCTTAGTTGCAGCAGGACATCGCGTGATTGCTCCCGACCTCATTGGATTTGGTCGCAGCGATAAGCCAACGCAGATGAGTGATTACACATACGAACGTTTCGTCGTGTGGATGTCGGAATGGTTAGTGAAGAATGACTTCACCAACATGACATTCTTTGGACAGGACTGGGGCGGTCTTGTCGGACTTCGCCTTGTCACCGCATTCCCCGATCGCTTCCGTCGCATTGTTGTATCGAATACTGGCCTTCCTACTGGCGACCGGAAGCCCACAGAAGCATTCTTGAATTGGCAGAAGTTCAGCCAGACATCGCCCGAGTGGCATATCGGCCGCATGGTCGAGGCAGCATCGAACTCGAAGCCGCTGGGTGCCGAAATTGTCGCCGCCTACGACGCCCCCTTCCCTAGTGATGAATTCACTGCTGGTTCGCGTATCTTCCCGTCACTCGTTCCCACCGGCCCCGATGACCCCAGTGCCCAAGCAAACCGCGAGGCCTGGAAGGTTCTTGAAGCGTGGACCAAGCCACTGCTCACCGCATTTAGTGATGGAGATCCCGTCACTGCCGGTGGCCACCGAATCTTCCAAAGAAGCGTCCCTGGAGCACAAAATCAGCCCCACACGACGATTATCGACGGTGGGCACTTCGTTCAAGAAGACAAGGGACCCGAACTCACGGCCATCATTAACGAGTTCATCGCCTCTACCCCGTACTAGCCCAACTAGCGTGGGAGCCATGTCTGAAACCCGCACTATTGCCCCCGCCGATGGAAAGCTCGGTGTTCTCACCGTTGGCCTCGGCGCAGTGGCATCCACCCTCATCGCTGGCGTTGAACTCGCAAAGCGTGGACAGGGCCAACCCATTGGCTCCATGACCCAGATGGGCACCATCCGTCTGGGCAAGCGCACCGAAAAGCGCACCCCTCTCGTCAAGGACTTCGTTCCCCTTGCTCGCCTCGAAGACATTGTCTGGGGCGCATGGGACGTGTTCCCCGACGATGCCTACGTCGCAGCGTCTCGCGCCGGCGTGCTCGAGCAGGGCAAGCACATCGAAGCAATCTCTGATGTGCTTCGTGAGATCCGCCCCATGAAGGCAGCCTTCGAGCGCAAGTATGCGCGCAACCTTGATGGCGAGCACATCATGGCCACCACGAGTAAGCGCGCAATGTTGGAAGGCATCCGTGCCGACATCAACCGTTTCCGTGATGAGAAGAAAGTCGACCGCGTTGTGATGATCTGGTGTGCGAGCACTGAGATCTTCATTGAGCCAGGCGCCGAGCACGAAACAGTCGAAGCATTTGAAAAGGCCATCGACGCCAACTCTGATGTCGTTGCTCCATCCATGCTCTATGCATACGCAGCAATTCTTGAAGGTGTGCCCTTCGCAAACGGCTCCCCCAACCTTGCAGTTGACATGCCATTCCTTCGCGACATGGCCACTGAAAAGGGTGTCGCAATCTCCGGTAAGGACTTCAAAACAGGCCAGACCCTGATGAAGACAGTTCTTGCACCAATGTTGAAGGCTCGTCAGTTGGGTCTTGCTGGTTGGTACTCCACCAACATCTTGGGTAACCGTGATGGTGAAGTTCTTGACGCTCCTGAAAACTTCAAGACAAAAGAAGAGTCAAAGCTTGGAGTTCTCGAAGACATTCTTGACCCCGCCAATAACCCAGACCTCTACGGCAATGTCTTCCATAAGGTGAGCATCAACTACTACCCACCACGTGGTGACAACAAAGAAGGTTGGGACAACATCGACATCTTCGG